>NZ_JBFUGX010000142.1:0-7880 GCF_056402675.1 Polaromonas sp. P3_C2
CTCGCAAACCAGCCATTTTGGATTCCAGGCGGCGTACACCGGATCGACGGCACCGCGGACCACAACCTGAAAACTCTCTGCGTCCAGACTCTTGCCACGCCAATCCCATGCACTACGCCACGACATAAGCATCGCTGAAATAGTGGCGCTCACACGTGCGCGCCGGTCAGTGGAAAATACCCTGAGCTCGCGGAGTTTTGGAGCGGCGTCGGCTTCCGACACCAGGACTTTCCCTGCAACAGAAGCATCGGCCATTATTTGCCTTTCAGCGCAAACAGTTCCTGCAGCATCTCATTGGCCGTCGAGATTACCTGCGAGCTCGCCTGAAAGCCTCGCTGCATCACCACCAGGTCGCTAAACTCCTGCGAGAGGTCCACGTTGGCAATCTCCACGGAAGAGGAGCGAATCGAACCAAAGCCGCCCTCCTCCGCGCTGCCTGTCACCCAGTGCTCCGGATCCAGCGCACTGAACTGGTTGTCGCCCACCGTACCCACCGCATCCAGCGAGTCGAAGCGGCCAAGGGCCAGGCGCGCGCCCTTGACACTCTGGCTGTTCGAATAACCTAGCACCAGGGTCCCCGTGGAATCAAAACTGGCCTGGGTCAAGGCACCCGGCGTGACGCCATCCTGCGAAGACATGGCGAGCGTGGACAGGTTGCCCGCCGCAAAGGAGGTCACGTCGGTGCTGAAGTCCAGCAGCAGCGGAATCGCCGCGCTTCCAACTGGCGTATAGCTCACGCTGAGTTTCGAGGTCGCTGCGGTCGGCTTGCCGTCAAAAAAAATAATCTGGCGGGTCGCAACCACCGTGGTGCCGTCGAGCAATTCAACCTTCCAGCTTCCAGCTGTTGTCGCGTCCGTGTTGGTGAATTTGACGCTGAGGGTATGGGCGCCGCCCAGCGCATCGATGACCCGTACGCCGCCGACAGTCTGGTCGGTGAGGGTACTGGAAATATTGCCGTTGAACTTGACATTCGCGGTAGCCTTTCCCGCATTGGTGCTCAGCCCGGCGAGGCTGATTTCGGTGAGGCCTCCGTCGGAGCCACGGCCCATGACTTTCGCGTTGTCCCCCTGGTTCACGAGCACGCCGTCACCATTGAATTTGAACTGGCCCGCGCGCGTATAGGTGATCTTCCCCTCCGCGTCCCTGAGGATGAACAGCCCCTGGCCGTCGACAGCCATATCCAGCGGATTGTCGGTTTGGCGAATTTCGCCTTGTTTGAACGAGAGCACGGTCGAGCCCGCATTCAGCCCGTAACCCAAGCCACCGTAGCTGCCCGAACCACTGCCACTGGCCAGATTGCTGTTGGAATAAAAGAGGTCGGAGAACTGCAGGCTGGAGCCCTTGAACCCCGGGGTATTCAGGTTGGCCGTATTGTTGGCGATGACACGCAAACCTTTGGAATACCCCAGCAGACCGGTCATCCCTACGTAGATCGAATCAAGCATTTTTTTCTCCCCTTGTACCGTGCATGTTTGTTGCGCCTTAGCGTACCGCGACGATCTGGCTGATGCTGATGCCGTCGATCACCGCCCCAGAGGCGGTTTTCACGCTAAGGGCCGGCGAGCTTCCCTGCAGGGACAGCGCCATGACGGTGCCCGTCAGCGTACCCGAGGCGGTAGTGGCATCGACGGTGCGTCCAATCAGCCCCACCGACTGCAAGGCTGCCTGGTTGTTGATCAGGGTCTCGATTTTCGTGTTGAGCTGCTGGGTCTGCTCGACGCCGGTGAACTGCGCGATCTGAGCCATGAACTCCTGGTTGTCCATTGGCTTGAGCGGGTCCTGGTACGAGAGCTGGGTCAACAACACCTTCAGGAAGTCCTGGAGCCCCAGGCTGCTGGCCTGCAAGTTGGACGAAGAACCGCTTGGGGGGGCGCTGATCGCGGAGATAGTCATGGAAACTCCTTGGACTGTGTGAAATAAGGAAACTCTGGAATGAACGAGGAAGAAACTTCAAAAACGGTCTTGCCATTGCAGACCAGCTTGACAAGCCTGCTGCGCTGCCCCTGAAGGCAGGCTCTGATGTGGGGCAGAAGCTGCGCGAGCTGCTCCTCCCCGGAGTCGGCTCGGGCATCAACGCCTAGCCATACGGCGACATCGTGCCCGTGCCATTCGGCATGCAGGCGTATCGCCTGCGAATCGAGATCGGCCTCTTCGCTTGGTGAGCCCAGTCCTGCCGGTACATTGAGCGCATCCGCCATGTCCCCGGGATCAGTCGGAGGCGCCAAGCCCACCACCTTCAGGCGCGAGACGCCTGCCAGCGCAAGCGCCAGACTGGCCGCCCGTATATCCGTGACAAGCATACGGCTGGCTTCGGGCTTGGGCGCTTGCACGACCATCAGGGCCGCTGCCTGTATCCCGGGCCCACGATTCGGCACAGGACCGGCGCCCATCAGAGGCGGTGTCACCCTGCGTCCGTCCGCCTTCACCGCATTGTTGGACGATGCGGGGCGCTGTGCACCTGAATTCAAAGTAGCCTGGCTGGTAGTGCCTTCGGGCCGACCGTCGCTGCGCGGTGCAGCTTGTCGCGGTTTGAACCAGGTGTCCAGTTGCGCCCGCTCCATCTCGCGATTCCAGGCACCGGCCGATTGCGGCTGATCGCCGGCAGCCGCTTGCTGCAATCCCGCCCCAGCCTTGGCCACCAGTCGCAACGCTCCAGGATCTTCCCGGAGCGGGAACAACGGAGAACTCATGCGCCGCCTCCGGGTTCAGTCGGGGAGGTCGCGGGCGCCCTGTTGAAGGCCTCGCGCGTCATCCAGTCCCGGTCGGCTTCTGTCGCGTGAAGGCGCGACTGCTCACGCACGTAAGTATCGATGACGGCCGATTCGTGGGACCGAAACCCTTCAAGCCGGGTTTCGGCCGCCCGGCACAGCAGCAAGAAGCCATCGCGTGCCTTGTCCAGCACGGCCACTTGTGCCTGAATCTTCTCCATCGAAGCCTGCAGCTGCGCCAGGTAGAGCAGTCCGGCCTGGTGCATCGAAGCGTCCAGGCGCACCTGGAGCTGCTGCCCCAGCTTCTCGGATGTCTGCCTGTGCAGACTTTTCGTGGCGCTCAGCGCGGCCCGTGCCGAGGCCAGTTCGTGCTGCGCTTTGGCAAGTTTTCCGTTCAGCTCGTCAAGCTCCCATTGGGCTCGCCTGGCCAAAGGCTCCAACGGATATTTGAACCCGCGCAAATCGCCTTTTCCCGAATTTTTGTAACCCGGCAGATTCATCTCGAGCCTCCCGCTTTGATGCCCGGCATGGCTGCCGGAACAGCTACGGCTTCAGCCATGCAGGCCCGCAACTGCTCCAGCGCACGTGGCCGGTCAAAACCACCGTCCCGTTGCGTCATCCACTCTCGAAGTGCCGTGTCACGCCGCAGAGCCTTGTCCAGTTGCGGATTGGTTCCGGCTTCATAAGCGCCAATCTCCACCATCTGGCGATTGCGCTCCATCAGTGAAATATGCTGGGTCACGCGGTTGACAAGCTCACGCTCGGCGGCATCCGTGAGGTCCGTGCGCAAACGGCTGGTGCTTTGCAGAACGTCGATAGCGGGATATTGGCCGGTATGGGCCAGCGAGCGCGACAGCACGATGTGGCCGTCCAGTATGGCGCGCAGGTTGTCCGAGATGGGTTCGTTGAAATCGTCACCTTCGACAAGAACCGTCAGCAAGGCCGTGATCGCACCGCCGCTGTCCGATGTTCCGAAGCGTTCGCACAGTTGCGGCAACTCGGCAAACACCGAGGGCGTATAGCCCCGCGCTGTGGGTGGTTCACCCGCCGAGAGGCCGACTTCACGGCGAGCCATCGCCAGCCTGGTGACCGAGTCCATGGTGAGAAGGACCTGCCGTCCCTGGTCCCTGAAGTATTCGGCGATCGCGACGGCCGCATGGGCGGCGCGAATCCGGGCCAGTGCGGGTTGGTCTGCGGTAGCGACTACAACAACGGACCGCTGCAGACCCTCGGGCCCCAGCTGCTTGTCGATAAAGTCCCGGACTTCCCGCCCGCGTTCGCCGATCAGCGCGATGACGTTGATGTCGGCCTTGACATGACGCGCAATCATGCCGAGCAAAGTGCTCTTTCCGACGCCGCTTCCCGCGAAGATTCCGACGCGCTGGCCCTGGCCCAAAGTAAGCAGGCCGTCGATCGCCCGAATGCCGGTTTCGATGATGCGGGCAACCGGCGGTCGCTTCATGGGATTGACGGGCGCGCCGTGCAAGGGGACGTCGCGAACCGTGGCAGGCCGCGCATCGCCATCCAGAGGCTCGCCAAAGCCGTCTATCACGCGGCCAATCTGGGCAGGACCCACCCCAAAGGTCGATGCCCGGCCCAGTGCAACCACCTCGGCGCCAGCGCTGACGCCCTGAAGCGAGCCATAAGGAAGCAGCGTGACATGGCCGGCATGCAAACCCACTACCTCGGCCAATACCCCCGCATTCGCCGAAAACAAATCGCCTGCCGGGTCCGATCCCGACGGGTCATGGGGCGCCAGGCGCGGACGGATCCGGCACAACTCGCCCACCACGGCGTCCGGCCCTTGCGCCTGGATGGCCAAACCCTGGACCTGGCGCACCCAGCCTACACGCCTCATCAGTTCCTGCTCCCGCACAGCTTTTCGATAGGCGCTCAGCCCCGGACTGGCGGCCTGGCCTGCAAGGTCGGAAACGGCCGGGGAGCCCGGGTTGGAGTTCATGCCGGGCGCTCCGCTCGGCGTGTCGCCCGGGTCTGAAGCAGCATTGTTTTGAGCGCCTCAACCTGCACATCAAGGCGGGCGTCGAGCGCGCCCTCGGGGGAACGCAACATGCAGCCGCCCAAGGCGACCTCAGTGCTGGCAACCCACCGCGTTGTGTGATTTCTCTGTGATGCGATGCGGGCTCCCAAATCTGTATCCGCTTCAAGCCACTGCAGGTCTTCGGGGTGGACGTGAATTTCGAGCGCCGCTTTTCCTCGCCAATGGGCGAGCGCGTTCACCACGCCCGCCTTCAGCATGTCCCGGGTGGGGACCGTTTCGCCCAGCACCCGGCAAAACGCCTCAAAAGCGAGCGCCACCATGTCATCCTCGGCGTCATCCAGAAAGCGGTTTTTCTGCCCAACTATCGCATCAGCCATTTGCCTGATCTTTGCCAGCGCATCGACCAGCTTCTGCTGGCCAGCCTCATGGTCTTCAAGAAGCGCATGGCGCTCCTGTTCAGCGCGCTCCAGCGCCTGTTTCATGCCCGCCTCATAACCGTCTTTTTGACCCTGAACCCTGCCTGCCTCGTACCCGAGGGTGCGCGCTTCCTGCCGGACCTGTCCGAGGCCCGCATCAGGCTCCTGCAACGCGCGGCCGGTCATCAGGGTCGCTGATTTATCGGCCATCGGACGCTGCAAGGGCAGCACTGCAGGCGCGCGCGACGCCACGCGCAGCTCGAGCGGCGCGCCCTCCACGGCGCCTCTGATAACAAAACCTTCCGGGCTCACTTGTAGGCCCTCATGGGTGCAATGATGCTGGACCAGAACCGGCGCCGTTCCTGCCACCAGCGTGCAAAACCGCCCCGGTGCGCGCTGGTCGCGTTCTGCGGGGACGCTGAGGCCTCGACGGTTCGGTAGCGTCGCAGCAAGCGCCGCAATAGCCCGAGCCGCAGCTGAGCGGCCTGGTCTGGGGTCGCCCCAGCTCTGCTGTCCAGGCTGTCGACCTGCAGGCGCAAAGAGAGCCGCCTGTGCGTCTCAAGTGCCGCCAGCAGGGAATCGGCCCAAGACCAGGATTTCAAAGAGAGCAGGAAGGCCAGCAACGCAACAGGTTCAGGTTTCAGGAGGGGCAGCAACAGATCCACACGTGCCGCGTCAAGCGCATACATCAGGGCTTCGACGGACAGTTCATCGATATGAGCGTGGCCCGCAGGAGCAGACTCCTGTGGTGCCGCATCGCCCAGGCGCAGCTCGTCAAGAAGCCTCGGGTCGGAAGGGATGCCCAAGTCGCGCAACTCCTCCAGCAAGGATTGCAACTCGGCCGCCTCGATAGCAGGGAGTTGTTGCAACAGCCATGCGGCGTCGTGCGGCGCCATGGCATGCAAGGTCAATGCAGCCTGCCGCGCATTGGAAGAGGATTCCGGTCTCATGGCTTCAGTCCTGCGGGCGGGGCTTCCTGCTGCATCCAGGCCCGGACCTGCCGCAACGCCGATTCGCGCTGCTCTTCGGTCATCGCGGGATCGGCGGTTTTGCGCTTTTGCAGCAGAAACCACACCAAGCCGCACAGCATCACCAGCAGCAATCCCGCTATCGCCACGACGGGCGTCGGCGTTTCGCCCGACGCCGCAGCGCCTGGCCCTGTGGCTCGAGGCGAATCGCCAGCAACGTCAGGAATTGCCGGCAGGGGAAGGGCGCCATTCTTCAGGCTCTGCACAACTACGGTGTCGCCCCGTTCGAGTGAAGCCCCCACAGCTGCGGCAATGACTTTCCGGGCTTGCTCTTCGTCGGCGGCGTCCAGCGCTTTGCGCACAACGGCCACCACTTGTATGCGGCGTATCGACCCCGGCTGGCTGACCACCTGCTCGACCCTTCGCCCAACCTGATATTCCACTTCCCGTTGTACGCTGCCATTCACGCCAGTACCAGTACGCGCGTCGAGCGGCGCCACCCCGGTATCGCGCACAGACTCGCGTTCGCGCACCACCACGCCGGCAGGCGGCTTGTTTTCTCGCCCCGGCGCCGAAATCACTTCTTCGGTGGTGATGCGTATCTGATCCATGTTTAACAGGACGTCCACACTGGCGAGCGCTTGGCCCGCGCCAAAGCTCTGGTCCAGCACCAAGGCCGCCTTGCGGGCAAGGTAATCTTCGGTTTCTTTTTTAAGGTCGAGCCGGCTTGAGCTGTTTGCGAGCGCCGCGCCGTTTTCGGCATTGGTGGCCACTCGACTCAGCGCGATGCCCTGGTGGTTGACGACGGCGACATCGGCAGAGGTCATTCCCGGTGTCGCTGAAGCGACGAGGTGCTGAATTCCGAAAACCTGCTCGGGACGCAGGTTCTGGCCCTGTTTGAGCGTCAGGGTAATGGCGGCCTTCGGTTTACTGCTCGCCTGCTTGAACAGGCCCTGCTCCGGAAGCGCCAGATGGACGCGCACGTCGCTGACCTCCGCCAGGGACAGGATGGTTCGTGTCAACTCGCCTTGAAGCGCTCGCTGATAGTTGATCTTCTGGGCGAATTCGGTCATGCCGAAATCGGTATTGTTGAACAGCTCAAACCCGACCACTCCCTGTAAGGGGATTTCCTTGCCCATCAGCTTGATGCGCGTTGCGTGCACCTGCGTTTTGTCGACAAGAATGGTCGAACCGCTTTCGGCGAGGCGATAGGGCATCTTTTGCTTGTCGAGCTCCGTTGTCATCGCCAGCGCATCCTGGGGCTTCAGGTCAGTGAACAGCACCTGGTATTCCACTCTGAACGCCCACCATGCAAAAAAGACCACAGCGCCCAGGAACAACACCAGCGCTCCAACCAGGAGCGCACGCGCCGGCTGGGTGAGCCCTTTCCAGAAATCGATCATTGCTTCAGCTTTCTTCTTTAAAACAGGTTCGAACAAGCCCCGTGGCTATATCTGCATCTTCATGACGTCCTGGTACGCCTCAAGCAGGCGATTGCGAACCTGCATCATCAGCTGAAAAGCAATCCGGCTTTCTTCCATGCGGATCATGACCTGGTGCAGGTTCTGGACGTCCCCCACGGCCAGCGCCTGGAGATCGCCCTGCGTGGCGAGCAGCTGTTCGTTGACCTGCTGCAGGCCCTGGGTGACCATGGCGCCGAAGGACCCCGCGCCCTGCAGTCTTTCACTCATCGGCTGGAACTGGGAAATGTCGACGCTTGTTGCCGCGGCAATGGGTGCGATCATTTCGGTGCTCATCATGCGCCTCCAATTTCGAGTGCCTTCAAAGC
>NZ_JBFUGX010000143.1:0-7861 GCF_056402675.1 Polaromonas sp. P3_C2
GTGGTACCCGCCCCGGCACCGGTCAGGGCCGGGCTGATGGCCCCGCCTCCACTGAAACCCGGCAGGCGCAGCTCCGCCCGTGTAGCCACCCAGTCACCCCCTCCCGCACCCATGGTGCCAACCCATGCGCCTGACGCAGCCAAAGCCAGTTACTCCACAATGACCGAACGCGTGATCGCGCCGCCACCCCAGGCGGCGGCCAAAAAAGACCCCAAGCTCGCCAACAACTGGAAGACCAAATCCGCCGAGCAGCTGACCGACGACGAAGTCAAGGCGATGCCGGACTCCGAGTACATGAACGAAAAGCAGCTGGCTTTCTTTCGCCACAAGCTGTCGGTGCTCAAGCAGGACATCCACAACAGCGCCGGCGAAACCACCGAGCATCTGCGGGAAGACACCGTTGTGGTGCCCGACCCGGCGGACCGCGCTACGATTGAAGAAGAACATGCCCTTGAATTGCGCACCCGTGACCGGGAACGCAAGCTGCTCAAGAAGATCGAACAGTCGATTGCCCGCATCGACTCCGGCGACTACGGTTATTGCGATGAAACCGGCGAACCCATCGGCGTAGGCCGGCTGATCGCCCGCCCCACGGCCAATTTGTCCCTGGAAGCGCAGCAACGCCGGGAACTCAAACAGAAGATGTTCGGCGATTGACCCCAGATTACCGGTTGAAGTTTATTTAATCGTCCTGCCATGTCCAAAGAAGATACCGCTTCAGGCTTGCTCTCCAAGATGGTGAAGTTCGTCCGGAATCCGGCCACGAACTGGTCCGATCTGGACGGCGCGCAAACAGACCGCGACGAAGCCATGAGCAAGCAATTGCTCAAGGAAATGATTGAGCGCAAGCGGCAAAACGACTTCGTGCGCAAGCGCGAATTCGACATGCTGCGCAAGATGCGCAAGCGTGAAGCCATGGTAGGTGTGGGCCAGGACCCAGGCGGCCGGCCTTCGTTCTTCCAGAGCAGCATGCCGTCCAAGCCCGACGACAGGGCCACCACGCTCAAGAAGATCGACGAGATCGAAGCGCAGATGTCCATGCAGTGGTGGAAAACCAAGAATGGCGGCATGCCGGACAACTCGGTGCACGCGCCCTTGCATAGCCCATCGACGCAGGCGCTCCCCATGCTGGACAATGCCTTGCCCACTGCATACAGGGCCACGGCGCCGGCAGGTTTGCAGCAGCTGAACGCAGCCAGGTTGGCCGCCGAGCAGCAGGCGGCCCGGGAAGCCGCTCACGAGCCCTCCCAGACCCAGCCCGATTCCCTGTCTGTTGCGCTGGCTGCAGCCCGGTCTACGCCGCCTCCCCAGCCTCCTGCCAAACCTCCCGCCATTGGCGGCCTGGCGGGTATCGGCGGCAGTTACGACAGCGGCGGCGGYTCATCCGGTTTTTCTCCTTCCAAGCTCACTGCGGTGGACGTGGAGGAAGTGGTTGCCCATGACGCAGAGCTGGAGGAGGCCGCTATCCGGTTTGCCAATGGCGACGATGCAGGTGCCGAAGCCGGCCTGCTGGAGATTCTTGCCCCCGGTGCCGTACGCGCGGGCCACCCGGATACCTGGCTGACCTTGTTTGACCTGTACCGGGCCACGGCCCAACAGGACAAGTTTGAAACGGCAGCCATCCAGTTTGTCGAGCGGTTTGACCGTTCGGCACCGCAGTGGTTCTCCATGCCTGACATGGTGAAAATGCTCAGCGTGCCGGCGGCGGGCAAGGCTGCCACCAATGCCAATGGTCCCGCTGTTGATTGGGTCTGTCCCTCTGTGCTGGGTATACAGACCGTGGCAGCCCTCAAGGCTGCCACCGCCAAGGCGCCCATGCCATGGCGCCTGAACTGGAACAATCTCAAAACCATCGATCCTGATGCTGTCGAGCCTTTGTACAAGGTCTTCAGCGGGTGGGCGACTCAGCCCGTTCAGCTGCGTTTCATGGGTGATACCCAGTTGCAGAAGGTACTGCAGAACGCCACCCCTTCGGGCAGCCGCGACACCGCCCAGCAATGGTGGCTTTTGCGTATGGAGGCGCTGCGTGTAACGCATCGGCCCGACGACTTCGAATTGGCCGCACTCGACTTCTGCGTTACCTACGAGGTCTCCCCGCCAGCCTGGGACAGTGCACGTTGCGAATACAAGCCGATCGATGCGCAGGGCGATGTCACGAGTGGGCAGGCCATCATTGGCGACGTGTACCGTGATTCCKTGTCCTCCAGTCTCAGCGCTATTGATGGAGACACCCAGATGGATGCACCGAGTTCGCAGATGAGCAATGTGCTGTCGGTCGAACTGTCGGGCCAGATCCAGGGTGATGCGATAGCAGTGCTGGACAAGCTGGAAGTCAAGCTGATGGGTGCGGACATGATGCTGATCTCCTGTGCCAAGCTCATTCGCGTGGATTTTTCGGCTGCGGGAACGCTGCTGAACTGGGTCTCAGCCCGCGAAGAGGAAAACCGCTCAGTGCAATTCACGGAAGTCAACCGCCTCGTTGCAGCGTTCTTCAATGTGATCGGCATCACTGAGCACGCAAGGGTCACAGTCCGCATCGACTAACCTTTGCGGCCTTTCTACTGGCCGATTTGGGTAGTGTTGTCATGCCATTCGCCGTCTAGTCGGGATTGGCCCGCCAGGTCTTCCGGCGCCCTGTGCTTTCTGCACCTTCCCCCTCAAAAAAGCACGCCATTCCTGCGACTGCGCTCATCTTGTTGTGCGGCGGCCGTTATCTGCTATATTTTTCATAGCTATGCCATGCTTGCACTGTCCAAAAACAGGTCGCTGAGCGTTTGAATGGATGGAAATAGTCCCTCTTTTTTCCATTTTGGCGGGCGCCCAGTTGCTGGCGCTTAAAGCAATACTTTCATTGCATCGGCTAAGTGCTTAATTTAGAACACTTTTTAATATAAGCCCTGGATCCGAAGATACTCCTAAGTCCTTGATTTCATTGAAAAAATTTGTTTCAAATCCCTTGTTTGCAAATGGTTTCCTGCTAAAGTGGGGAAAAGTGCAATTTAGTGGTGAAAAGTGTTTTTCAAGGGTTTGTAGCAGTGTTTCAAGGCGCTTCATCGTTAGTTCTCGATACCAAGGGTAGGCTCTCCGTGCCTACCAGGCATCGTGACGTGCTGAGTGCCACCGCTTCCGGCCAACTCACCATCACCAAACATCCGCACGGTTGTCTCATGATTTTTCCCCGCAACGAATGGGAAAAATTCCGTGACCGCATTGCTTCGTTGCCGATGCAGGCGCAGTGGTGGAAGCGCATCTTCCTTGGCAACGCAATGGACGTCGACATGGACGCCACCGGCCGTGTGCTGGTGTCGCCCGAATTGCGCGCGGCTGCCGGCATCAGCAAAGACACGGTGCTGCTGGGCATGGGTGGTTATTTTGAGCTTTGGGACGCCGCCACCTACGCAGCCCAGGAGGCCGAGCAAATGAAGGGCGAGATGCCCGATGTCTTCAAAGACTTCTCGTTCTGAAAGAAGACGGTGAACGGCACATGGACACACCGCACCGTCTTGTTGAACGAAGCCATAGCGGCGCTTCTTGTCAACCCGGACGGCCACTACGTCGACGCGACCTTCGGGCGCGGCGGGCATTCGCGGTTGTTGCTGTCGCAGCTCTCACCCCAAGGACGGCTTACCGCCTTCGACAAGGATCTCGACGCCATTGCCGACGCGCACACCATCACCGACTCGCGATTTTCCATCCGTCACGAGGGCTTCATGCATTTGGGTCAGTTGCCCGTCGCCAGTGCGGCCGGCGTGCTGATGGATCTGGGTGTGAGTTCACCCCAGATCGACAACCCGGTGCGCGGTTTTTCTTTTCGGCAAGAGGGGCCTTTGGACATGCGCATGGACACCACGCGTGGCCAGAGCGTGGCCGAGTGGCTGGTGGATGCATCCATAGAAACCATGGCGGAGGTGATTCGTGAATATGGCGAAGAACGGTTTGCTCAACAGATTGCAAAGGCGATTGATCGTCGCCGACAGGAACGGGGCCCTCTTCGAACCACCGCTGAGCTGGCCGAAGTCGTGGCTGGCGCGGTCAAAACCCGCGAGCCGGGCAAGGACCCTGCAACGCGCACATTTCAGGCTCTTCGGATTTTCATCAACGCCGAGCTTGAAGAGCTGCAACAGGCGCTAGCTGCGTCGCTGAAAGTTCTCCAACCGGGAGGCCGTCTGGTGGTGATCAGTTTTCATTCGCTCGAAGACCGCATCGTCAAGCAGTTCATCGCCGCACATTCGCGCGAGGTTTTCGACCGTCGCGCGCCTTTCGCCGAACCCAAGGCCATGCAGCTCAAGGCGCTTGGCCGCACCAAGCCCAGCGCAGAAGAGGTCGAAGGCAATCCGCGCTCGCGCAGCGCCGTGATGCGCGTCGCCGAACGCACGGGGGTGGCGGCATGAACCCCGTAGTACGCGAAGCGACAAACGTGAGGGGCCTACAAAGGGCGACAGGCATTTCATGCCAGCCGGGGCCGCGGAACCGGCTTTGCCGGGCCGCAGGCGCAGCGGCCCCTTCGAGGGGCAGCGCAGTACGCGAAGCGACAAGCGTGGGGGCTATCTCATGGCCAGGCTGAACCTCGTGTTGCTTCTCGCCGTGTTGACCAGCGCGCTTTACCTCGTGCGCACCCAGTACGAGTCGCGACGTCTCTATGTCGAGCTGGAAAAAGCGACGGCCGAAGCCCGCAAAATCGAAATGGACAACGAGCGTTTGCAGGTGGAAAAGCGCGCCCAGGCGACGCCGCTGAAGGTCGAGAAGCTTGCGAAGGACAAGCTGCAGATGCGCACGGTGACACCTGCCATCACGCAATATGTGAGCTACAAGGACGCTCCGGTAACGGCGGCTTCGGCACCGGAAGGGCCCAGGCCATGAGTCGCAGCGTGCTTTATTCGTCCAGCCCCCTGCTGGCCAGCAAGACTCCCGTCTGGCGCAGCAAATTCATCGTGGCTGGTATCGCGTTGGCTTTTGCCGGGCTAGCGGGCCGTGCGGCCTATATCCAGATTTTTGGCAATGAATTTTTCCAGCGCCAGGGTGAGGTGCGCTTTGCCCGCACACTGGAGTTGCCCGCCAACCGCGGCCGCATCCTGGACCGCAATGGGCTGATCCTCGCATCCAGCGTACCGGCATCCAGCATCTGGGCCATTCCCGAAGACGTCGAAGCCAGCAAGTCGCAACTGGCCGAGCTGGCCGTGCTGCTGGAAATGCCGTTGGTCGAGCTCAACAGGAAGCTGGGCGAAGAGGACAAGACCTTTGTCTGGCTCAAGCGTCAGGTCGACGAGCCGGTGGCAAAAAAAATCCATGCCATGGGCATCAAGGGCATCTACCAGCGCAAGGAATACAAGCGTCAATATCCCGAGGGCGAAACCGTGGCCCACGTGGTGGGCTTCACCAACGTTGAGGATCGCGGCCAGGAGGGCATTGAGCTGGCCTTCAACAAGGACCTGGCCGGCAAGGCCGGTTCGCGCCGCGTGATCAAGGACCGCCTGGGCCGTGTCGTCGAGGATGTCGGCGAACAGATGCCGCCCGTCGAAGGCAAGGACATCCAGCTGAGCATAGACAGCAAGGTGCAGTTCTTCGCCTACCAGAAGCTGCGCGACGCGGTCATTGCGCGCAAAGCCCGGGCCGGCAGCGTCGTGGTGCTGGACTCCACCACCGGCGAGGTACTGGCACTGGCGAACTATCCCAGCTACGTGCCCGACAGGCGGAAAAATCTGACCGGCGAGCAGTTGCGCAATCGGGCCCTCACGGATACCTTCGAGCCGGGTTCCACGATGAAGCCGATCACGGTGGCCATGGCGCTGGAGGCCGGTCGCATCAAGCCGCAAACCGTCATCGAAACCGGACCCGGCCGTTACAGCATCGGCGGCTTCACCATCAGTGACACCCACAACTACGGCACGCTGACAGTGGAAGGCGTCATCCAGAAATCCAGCAACGTCGGCGCGCTGAAGATCGCACAAAAGATGAGTCCGCAGGAAATGTGGGAGACCTACATGGCTCTGGGTTATGGGCAAAAGCCGCAGATCCAGTTCCCAGGCGCGGTCACCGGACGTGTGCGACCCTGGAAGACCTGGCGCCCTGTCGAGCAGGCGACCATGGCCTATGGTTACGGGCTGTCGGCTTCGCTGTTCCAGATGGCGCACTCCTACACTGCGTTCGCACATGACGGCCAGATCATTCCCGTCACCATGCTCAGGAGCAGTGAGCCCGCGGTAGGCGTACAGGTCTTTTCCGCAGCGAACGCGCACGCCGTCCGCCGGATGCTGCAAATGGCCGCCGCACCCGGGGGTACTGGTCCGTTGGCGCAAACGGTGGGTTATTCGGTAGGCGGCAAATCGGGAACGGCGCACAAGCAGGTTGGAAAAGGTTATGCCACCAACAAGTACCGGGCCTGGTTCACCGGCATGGCCCCCATTGAAGCGCCCCGCATCGTCGTCGGTGTGATGATCGACGAGCCCAGCGATGGCAACTACTTCGGCGGCGTGGCCGCCGCGCCTGTGTTCAGTGAGGTGGTGCAGCAGACCCTGCGCATGATGGGCGTGCAGCCCGACATGAGCGTCAARCCGCARATCACCACGCAGGCCGTGGAGGAGTCGTTTTGAGCATGCAACTCCACACCCCTGAACAAGCCGCCGGCTGGTTGCGCGAACGCGTGAGCGGCAGCCTGTGCACGGACAGCCGCAGACTGACCCCGGGCGACGGCTTTATCGCATGGCCCGGCACCGCGACCGATGGGCGCAAGTTCGTGGGCAGCGCGTTGAATGCGGGCGCCACTGCCTGTCTGGTCGAACAGGAAGGCGCGGCCGCCTTCGGTTTCCAGGACGAAAAGATCGCCGAATACGCCGGTCTCAAGGCTGCGACCGGGCCTATCGCCGCCGTCTACTTCGACCAACCGAGCCGGCAGTTGCGGGTTTCCGCTGTGACCGGCACCAACGGCAAGACCTCCACCGCCTGGTGGCTGGCGCAGGCTCTGGGCCGGCTGGGTCACAAATGCGGCGTCATTGGCACGCTGGGCATAGGTGAGCCTGGTGCCATGGTTTCCAACGGCCTGACGACGCCCGACCCGGTGCTGCTGCAACAGGAACTTCGGCGCTTCGCCGACCAGGGCTTTGTCGCCTGTGCGCTGGAGGCCTCCTCCATCGGCGTGGTCGAACACCGCCTGGACGCGACCGTCATTGAGGTCGCAATTTTTACCAATTTCACGCAGGACCACCTCGACTACCACACTTCCATGCAAGCCTACTGGGAGGCCAAGGCCGCGCTGTTCGGCTGGCCGGGCCTGAAGGCGGCGGTCATCAATATCGACGATGCCAAGGGTGCAGAACTGAAGGAGTCGCTCGCGGGGAGCGGCCTGGACCTCTGGACGGTGTCCTGTGCGGAGCCGGCGCGTTTGCAGGCGCGCAAGCTCGAGCACGGCACTGATGCCTTGAGCTTTGAGGTGACGGAGGGTGCCGAAAGCCATACGCTGGCTGCCCGACTGGTGGGCCAGTACAACGTGTCCAACCTGCTCGGTGTACTCGCGGCCCTGCGCGCCATGGGTGTGCCGCTGGCCGATGCGGTCAAGGCCTGTGCCGGCCTGCTACCCGTGCCCGGCCGCACCGAGACGTTGGCCATGCCCGGTCGGCCGCTGGTGGTGATCGATTACGCCCACACGCCCGACGCACTTGAAAAGGTATTGCTCGCGCTGCGACCGGCAGCGGCACACCGCAATGGTCAGCTCTGGTGCGTGTTCGGTTGCGGTGGGGACCGCGACACCACCAAGCGACCGCTAATGGCAGCCGTAGCCGAAAAAAATGCCGACCAGGTGGTGGTGACCAGCGACAATCCGCGCAGCGAAAATCCGCTGGCCATCATCTGCCAGGTGCTGCTGGGC
>NZ_JBFUGX010000144.1:0-7857 GCF_056402675.1 Polaromonas sp. P3_C2
GGTGATGGCGGTGGTGGGCGTGTTTGTAGACGGCAGCGCCCGCCCCATGGTGGCCGGCATCGCCGGATGCGCCTTGCTGGCGTATGTCACGGCACGCGTGACGCTGGGCGGCAAGCGCGCTGCCACTGCGCCGGCGCACTAGCGCCTCGCGAAAAGACGCACCTAACGGGCTTGTTGTATGCGCAGCCGCCGCGCTGACTCTTCAGCACGCGCATCGTCGATCTCACCCATCACGGCGCCGAGGTTGACCGGCCCGGTCTTGTGGGCAAAGCGGCCCGTCAGCACCGTCTCGGGCTGCAGCACGCCGCGCTGGTACAGGTCCCAGATCTCGCTGCCGTAGTCGGTTTGCAGCAGCTCCGGCGCAAAGCGGCCGAAGAAGCCGCGCAGGTTGGCCACGTCGCGCAGCAGCATGCGGCCCGCGTGGTTGTTGCCGGCGGCGTCCACCGCCTGCGGCAGGTCGATGATGACCGGGCCGGGCTGGCCATCTGTCACACCGAGCAGGATATTGAATTCCGACAAGTCGCCGTGCACAACACCGGCGCACAGCATGCGTACCACTTCCGTGAGCAGCGTGGCGTGGTGCAGGCGTGCGTCTTCAGGCGTGAATTCCACGTCGTTCAGGCGCGGTGCGGCGTCACCATGTTCGTCGGTCACCAGCTCCATCAGCAGCACGCCATCGCAAAAGTTGTGCGGTTTGGGCACGCGCACGCCGGCTGCGGCCAGCCGGTACAGGGCATCCACCTCGGCGCTTTGCCAGGCTGCTTCGGTGGCCTGCCGGCCGAAGCGCGTGCCCCTGGCCATAGCGCGCGCCTGCCGGGTGTTCTTGACCTTGCGGTTCTCGGTGTAGTCCACTGCCTGGCGAAAGCTGCGCTCGGTGGCGTCCTTGTAGACCTTGGCGCAGCGCGTTTCGTCGCCGCAGCGCACCACGTACACCATGGCTTCCTTGCCGCTCATCAGTTGCCGTACCACTGTATCGATCAGGCCTTCTTCGAGCAGCGACTGCAGCCTCTTGGGTGTTTTCATGGTGCCATTGTGCGCCGGGCTCAGCCTCCTGCCGTCAGCACCAGCTGCGACAGGCGTTTGACGAGAGGGTCCAGCAGCTCAGTCGCGGTGTTTCCGTAGCCCAGCACAAGGCCGTTGTCTTCAGGTGCCGGCGCCATGGCAAACGAGGAAAGCGGCATGGGCGCCATCCCGTACCGCCGGGCAGCTTCCGCAATGCGAACGTCCGCAAAGTCCCGCGGCAGCCGGACTGCCAGGTGCAGGCCGCCCTGCCCGCCTTCAATGACATGCGGAACGCGCAGGTGCCGCGTCAATGCTTCCCGCAGGGCATGCTGGCGCTCACGGTACAGCCGCCGCATTCGCCCCAGGTGGCGCACAAACTGCCCGGACTCGATGAAGCCGGCCATGGCAAGCTGCTCATGGCTGTGGCCGCCGCGAAGCATCTCGCGCAAGGCGTCCTGCGCTGAAGCCAGCAGTGGCTTTGGCATGACCAAAAAACCCAGGCGCAACGAGGGAAACATGGTTTTGGAAAACGTGCCGACGTAGAGCACAGGCGCATCGGCCACCAGGCCCTGCATGGCGCCTATGGGTTCGCCGGCGTGGCGGAATTCGCTGTCGTAGTCGTCTTCAATGATCCAGGCGCCGTGCCTGCGCGCGGCAGACATCAAGGCCAGGCGGCGTGCCACCGACATCACCACGCCAATCGGATACTGGTGCGAAGGCGTCGTGTAAATCAGCCGTGGCGTGCGTGAGCGCCAATCCGCCGCGCCGATGTGCAGGCCTTCGTCGTCCATGCGTTTCGGCACGATGCGCAGGTCACCCGCATGCATCGCTGCCTTGGCGCCCCGGTAGCCCGGGTCTTCCACCCAGGCCGTGTCGCCCGGGTTGGTCAGCAAGCGCACACACAGCATGAGCGCCTCCTGCGCCCCTTCCGTCACGATGACCTGCGCCGGCTCGCAATGCACGCCGCGCGTGATTGCCAGGTGGCGCGCAATGGCGGTGCGCAGTTCAGCCTGACCGAAAGGGTCGCCGTAATGCAGCGCCGCCGGCAAGGCCTCACGCACCGCGCGGTCCAGCATGCTGCGCCAGACGGCCAGCGGAAAGTGGGAAAGCGCCGGCACACCGGGGCGCAAGGCGGTGCTGGTGTCAAGGCGTGCGGGCCCCGACCGGATGCGGGACAGGCGCAGTGCCACGCGGGATGGCGCGGTGGCCTCGGGCTGCGCCTGTTGCGTGGCCGGGCGCAACAGAGCCGCCACGGTGCTTCCCTGCCGGTCGGCGCGGACATAGCCTTCGGATACAAGGTGTTCGTAGGCAATCGCCACGGTATTGCGCGAGACCGACAGGGTTTGCGCCAATGCGCGCGAGCCGGGCAGGCGGCTGCCCGCAGCCAGCTGGCTCTTGAGGATGGCCTCCTTGAGCCTGCGGTAAAGCTGGCGCTGCAAAGGCTCGGCGTCGGACCTGTCCAGTGGAGCTTCCAGGAAACCCTGCGGGGCGGAGTGCTTTGGAGCGGACTTGTTAGCGAAATTGGTAGAGGGCATCGCGCAAGGGTTGTTGAACGGCAAAGAATTTGGTCGCAGATCGTGGCACCACGAAATAACCACTTTATGGCACTTTATGAAGAGCCACAAAGATCTTAACCTAGGCGATCAAACTCACAGGAGCATCGATGACCACACGCACAAACGCCTACGGGCAACCCATTGGCGAAGCCATGCAGGGCTGGACAGCAAGACAAAGGCCGCCACGCATCACACTCGAAGGCCGGTATTGCCGCCTCGAGCCGCTGGACGCCAGGCGCCATGGCGACGACCTGTTCACCGCCTACGCCGCCGCACCCGACGGCCGGGCCTGGACCTACCTGGCCCCCGAGCCATTTACCGCGCGCAGCGATTTCGATGCCTACCTCGAACGCAACGCAGCCAGCGCCGACCCTTTGCATTACACGGTCGTGGACGCCGGCACCCAGCGCGCGGTCGGGACGCTGTCGCTGATGCGCATGGATACCGCCAACGGCGTCATTGAGGTAGGGCACGTGATCTTCTCGCCACTGCTGCAGCGCAGCCGCGCCTCCACCGAAGCCCAGTACCTGCTGATGAAGCTGGTCTTCGAAACGCTCGGCTACCGCCGCTACGAGTGGAAATGCGACAGCCTCAACGCGCCGTCACGCAGCGCGGCCGCCAGGCTCGGCTTCAGCTTCGAAGGCGTTTTCCGGCAGCTCCTCGTCTACAAGAACAGGACCCGCGACACCGCCTGGTTTTCCATCATCGACGGTGAATGGCCGCTCTTGAAGAAGACCTTTGACAGCTGGCTTTCACCGGATAACTTTGATGCACAGGGTGCGCAGGTTCTGGCGCTCACTGACATTCGCAGCCGCCTGATGCACAAAGCCCCCGCCGTGATGGCAGCCTGACGGCAGCACCACAGAAAGAGCTTCATTTCACCGAGGACTCAGGACGGCGCCGGGTATGGATTTCCCGGCGCCGCACCGAAAGTTCAGTTCAGCACCAGCTGCGCGATCACACCGGTGGCGATGGCGATGAGTGCATAGTCCGCGCCCACCTGCACCCACTGCTGGCCGCGCGGCGGCGCATGGAGGCGATGCCCGCGCCAGTCATTCACCACATACTGACGGCCGCGGTACTCATTTGGGATGCGGCCGCCGCGGTAGAACTGCGGGCCGTGACCATCGAAGTGGCGGTCATTGCGGGCATAACGGCGGTCGTCACGATGGTCAAAACCGCGCCCGCCGCGATCGTCTGCACGGGCGTCTGCGCGACCATAACCGGGACCATAGCCGGGACCATCGTCGCGACTGTAACCGGGACCGACAGACCCGCGCTGTTCAACACGGGGAGACTCACCGCGCTGGCTGCGCCCGTCGTAGCCTTGCGCAAACGAGAGCGAGGCAAAGCCCAGCGACGCGGCGGCGATGGCACACACAATGGCTTTTGATTTCATGATCGACTCCTTTGGATGGAAGAGCCTTCATGGTGTTCCGGCGACGTGTCGGCGCAGCAAAGCCGCGGGAGTGTTTGTGTAAAGCCTGGTTGCAATCTGTGCGGCGCTCAGACTTGGGCCTTCAAGCCATCACGGCCAAAGGCAAGCGCGCGGAAGGCTTGTCACTCTCGCCAGGTTGCAGCAGCTGAGCCAGCCATTCATCGATCAGCACGGGATCATTCACCGTCTTGATCGCCTGGTAGGCGACCTCCGCCTCCGGAAACCGCCGCCGCAAAAAATTCAACCACTGCTTGAGGCGCCCCGCTCTCGCACGTGTCTCAAGCCGTGAGCAGACGATGTGCCAGAACTCGGCGATCAGCGGCAGCAGCGTAGGCCAGCTTACAGCAGCATGGTGCCCACCAGCCATGTCGGCCTTGATCGCCAGCCCCAGGCCCGGGTCGCGCACCGCGCCGCGGCCGATCATCAGCACGTCGCAACCCGAAGCTTCACGGCAGCGCCGCGCATCTTCCACTGTCCATATCTCGCCATTGGCCACCACCGGAATCCTGACCGCGGCACGGATGTCGGCGATGCGTTCCCAGTAGGCGGGCGGTTTGTAGGCCTGGGCTTTGGTGCGGGCGTGCACCACGAGCTCGCCGGCACCGCCGGCTTCGATGGCGAGCGCGCATTCAACGGCACGCGCATCGTCTTCGTAGCCCAGCCGCATCTTGGCCGACACGGGCATGCCGGCCGGCACCGCCCGGCGAACCGCGCCGACAACGGCCGTCAGGGTTTCGGGCTCGCGCAACAGCGATGCACCGCCGCCGTGGCGATTGACCACCGCGGCCGGGCAACCAAAGTTCAGGTCAATGCCCGCCGGACCGAGGCCTGCGAGCCGCGCGGCATTCTCGGCCATGCAGCCCGGGTCGGAACCCAGCAGCTGCGCACGCACCGGCACACCGGCCAGYGTGCGGCCGCCGTGGTGCAGCTCGGGCACGATGCGATAGAACACGCGCTCGGGCAGCAGCTGGTCGGTGATGCGGATGAATTCAGAGACGCAGCGGTCAATGCCACCGACCCGCGTGAGGATGTCGCGCAGCACAAAGTCCAGCAGGCCTTCCATCGGGGCCAGCAGGACGGTAGCGCGTGGTTCAGTCTTCATCCCACCCAGCTTCTGGTTTCTATTTGGCGGCCAATCGCCACAGCGACGTGACTTCCGCCGCGCGCGCCGCATGCAGCGCATCGCTGGCGTCCGAGGCCTTGGGGTGATGCGGCTGCGCGTCCAGCCGGTCCACCACCTTGAGGCCCGCCGCATCGATCGTCGCCAGCAGCCAGGTGCGCGTGCGCAGGCCCAGGTGCTCGGCGATGTCCGACAGGATCAGCCAGCCCTCGCCTTTGGGCTCCAGGTGCGCCGCCAGGCCGTTGAGGAAACCCAGCAGCA
This sequence comes from Polaromonas sp. P3_C2, assembly GCF_056402675.1. Classification (NCBI taxonomy): domain Bacteria; kingdom Pseudomonadati; phylum Pseudomonadota; class Betaproteobacteria; order Burkholderiales; family Comamonadaceae; genus Polaromonas; species Polaromonas sp. P3_C2. The sequence goes on from NZ_JBFUGX010000144.1 coordinate 5,378, forward strand.
TGCGRCTGTCTTCGTCATACACAGCATGCTCCAGCGGGGAGCCGGGCCGCGCGGGCAACCACGGCGGGTTGCAGACGATGATGTGCGCCTTACCGTCGGGAAACAGGTTGGCTTCGCGCACCTCGACTTGTGGAAAGCCCAGGCGCTTGAGGTTGTCGCGTGCGCAAGCCAGCGCACGCGGGTCCTGGTCGGTGGCCACCACGCGCTGGATGCCGCTGCGCAGCGCCAGAACGGCGGCCAGCACACCGGTGCCGGTGCCAATGTCAAAACCGGTCAGGTCCTCGGTGCCTTCCGGCACGGGCGCCTGCGCCACCAGGTCGATGTATTCGCCGCGCACCGGCGAGAAAACGCCGTAGTGCGGATGGATGCGGTTGTGCGGCCCGTCTTCGCCGAGGGCGGGAATCGGCACGCCCTTGCGGCGCCATTCGTGCGAGCTGATGAAACCCATCAGCTCGCGCAGTGATGCAACCGAGGGAACCGTTCCATCCCGGGCTGGTCCCCAGGCTTCGGCACACGCCTTTTTGGCATCGGGCGCGCGGCGCAAGGGAATGCTGTAGTCCGCGTCAAACGGAATCAGCACCATGCCCAGCACGCGGGCACGCTGCGCCTGCGCCTGGCGGTGCAGGTGAAACGCTTCCGGGAACACCGGCGCGGCGGCTTCAACGGGGGCGCTGGCCTCTCCGGCTTTCTGGTCCTTCACGCGTTTCTCGCGCTTGGGTTTGGCCGGTTTGTCGACGCGGCGGGCCAGCGCCTGCAGCAGTAGCCGGGCATTCTGGAAGTCGCCACGCCAGAGCAGGCCCGTGCCTTCACAGGCCAGGCGGTAAGCAGCGTCGGCCGCGAGGGTGTCGTCAGCGATCACCACGCGCTTCGGCGCCGGCGCGCCGCGCTCGGAACGCCAGCGCGCAGAACGCGCCTCGCCGCCCTCCGTCCAGTGGATGGTGGCGGGCTCAGGAGAAGAGGCAACGGAAGAAGTGACAGGAACAGCAGGTGAAGCGGGCATCAGGGGGCAGACACAAAGAAGAACAAAGAAGGAAGCCAAGTGTTTTAACAGATGGCCAGCCCCAGCGGCTGCAAGCGCTGCCTAATCACTATCAATTTAATAGCTGCTCGCGCATGTCCTGATTGCGCCACAGCCACTTTTGGCACTCAAAAAAGGCCTTTTTGAAGGTCTACAGGCTATTTTGGGTGATCAAAAGGCTCCAAAACAGCGTTCAGAGCACTTTTCAGGTCATTTTCAGGACCGATTCAGGCCTCCAGCCCAATAGGAACCTGCGCCACCAGCTATCAATTAGATAGCAACAACCGGCAGAGAGCGCTTCCCTCCTCACCAGCAGGAGCCGCGGAACTGGCTCCGCCAGGCCGCAGGCGCCGTCCCCTGCAAGGGGAGAGGAGGCTACACGAAGTGAGCCTCAACAGGGGTGTTCAAGTGCTCCAGCCGCCACCCAGCGCCCGAATCAGACCCACCGTTGCCAGGTACTGCGCGGTCTTGACCTGCAGCGCCTGGCGGCGGTTGCGCAGTTCGCTGCGTTGCGCGTCCAACAGTTCAAGCTGGCTGACAAAGCCATTGCGGTAGCGTGAATCCGACAGCACCGTGGCGCGTGTGGCCGAAGCGACGGAACGCGACTGCGCTTCCGATTGCTCGGCCAGCAGGCGCAGGGCCGAGAGCTGGTCTTCCACGTCCTTGAAGGCGACGAGGATCTGTTCACGGTAGTTGGCCAAGGCGATGTCGAGTTCAGCATTCGCGTTCTGCACGCCGGCCTTGCGGCGTCCGCCGTCAAAGATCGGCAGCGAGAGCAAAGCACCCACGCCCCAGGCCTGGGTCGAAACCTTGAACAGGTCCTTGATCTCGGGCGCGGCATAACCTGCGTTGCCCGTCAGCGAAAAGGTCGGGAACCACGCAGCCTGGGCGACACCAACGCGGGCCTGCGCGGCCTGCATGGTGCTTTGCGCGGCAGACACATCGGGCCTGCGTTCCAGCACGGTGCTGGGCACACCGGCCGGGATGACCGGCAGCGCGGTCGACCACTCGGTGGGCGCGACGGCAAAGTTCGACGCCACCTCGCCCACCAGCACAGCCAGGGCATGCTCCAGCACGGCGCGGCGCTGGTCGAGCGCCAGTGCATCGGACTCGGTTGAGGCGACCTCGGTGCGCACACGGGCCACGTCGAGCTCGGCCACGTCGCCCTCCTTGAAGCGCACTTCCGTCAGGCGCAGCGTGTTGCGGTAAGCCTGCAGTGTGTCACGCACCAGCGTGCGTTCGGTGTCGAGCGCGCGCAGGTTGAGGTAGGTTTGCGCCACATCGGCCTGCACCAGCAGCTGGGTGCTGCGCAGCAAGGCTTCGCGCGATTTCGCATCCAGCGATGCGGCGTCAGAGTTCAGCGACAGCTTGCCGATCAAATCAACTTCATACGAAAAGTTGGCCGCCGCCGTCACCGTGGTCTGCGCGACGCGGTTGGTGGTGATGTTGCTCTGGCGCACGG
>NZ_JBFUGX010000145.1:0-7836 GCF_056402675.1 Polaromonas sp. P3_C2
CGCGTCCAATCCCAGGAGTTTTAATGAAAAACCGTCTCTCAGCATTCGCCTTCGCGGCCCTCGGCCTGTGCGCGCCGCTGGCCAGCCAGGCCCAGACCGAGATCCAGTGGTGGCATTCAATGACGGCCGTCAACGGCGAATGGGTCAATGACCTGGCCAAGCAATTCAATGAGAGCCAGAAGGAATACAAGGTAGTGCCCACCTTCAAGGGCACGTACGATGAGTCCATGACGGCCTCCATCGCGGCCTTCCGCGCCGGCAATGCGCCGCATATCCTTCAGGTTTTTGAAGTGGGCACCGCCACGATGCAGGCCAGCAAGGGAGCCATCGTCCCGGTCGGCAAGATCATGCAGGACGCCGGAGAAAAATTCGATCCGAAAGCCTACATCCCCGCTGTTGCCGGCTACTACACCGCGCCAAACGGCCAGATGTTGAGCTTCCCGTTCAACAGCTCCACCACCATCTTCTATTTCAACAAGGACGCATTCAAGGCTGCGGGCCTGCCGACCGACAAGGCCCCCGTCACCTGGCCTGAAGTCGTCAACGCCGCCGCCAAACTGAAGGCCTCCGGTCACAAATGTCCCTTCACGACCGCCTGGCAGAACTGGACACAGGTGGAAAGTTTCTCGGCCTGGCACAACGTCGAGTTCGCCACCAAAGCCAACGGCCTGCAAGGCATGGATGCGCGCCTGAAGGTGGATTCGCCGCTGCACGTGCGCCACATCGAGAACCTGGCCAACATGGCCAAACAGGGCCTCTTTATCTACAAGGGCCGCGGTAACGTGCCGGAAGCCAGTTTCGTGTCGGGCGAGTGCGCCATGATCAACACGTCTTCGGGCTTTTACGGCAATGTGGCCAAAAACGCCAAGTTCGCCTACGGCCTGGCTCCGCTGCCTTACTACCAGGACGTTCCCGGCGCGCCGCAAAACACCGTCATCGGCGGCGCCAGTCTGTGGGTCATGTCGGGCAAAAAGCCGGCCGAATACAAGGGCGTCGCCAAGTTCTTCAGCTTCATATCCACGCCTGAAGTGCAGTCGGCCAGCCACAAGCGCACCGGTTACCTGCCCGTGACGATGGCATCGTACGACCTGACCGAAAAGTCCGGCTTCTACAAACAGAACCCGGGCACCGACGTCGCGGTGACGCAAATGATCCGCAAGGTCACGGACAAGAGCCGCGGCATCCGTCTGGGCAACTATGTGCAGATTCGCGCGATCGAGGACGAAGAACTCGAGCAGGTCTGGAACGGCAAGAAGACGGCCAAAGAAGCGTTGGGCTCCATCGTCAAGCGCGGCAATGAGCAGCTTGAGCGCTTCCAGAAGGCCAACAAGGGCTGATCGCCCAAGAGACAGAGCAGGCCCGCACGGCGGGCTAAACTCGGCCCGCTGCGCCCTCTCCCCCTCATCGGGGAAGGCCAGGCGGGTTTTTATGTTTTAGCACTCACAGGTTTTTGCCCACCGAAGGCCCTATGGAAAAACGCGTTGTCTTCCGATCCAGCTGGCTGCCCTGGTTGCTGCTGCTGCCGCAAATGGCGGTCATTTTGGTGTTCTTCTTCTGGCCAGCGGCGCAGGCGCTTCTGCAGTCGCTGCAACAGCAAGACCCTTTCGGCACCTCCATCGAATTCGTCGGCCTGGCCAATTTTCGGCAATTGCTGGACGACCCGAGCTATGTGGAGTCGTTCAAGACGACCGCGTTTTTCTCAGTGATGGTGGCCGGCATCGGCATCAGCCTGTCACTGTTGCTGGCGGTGTTTGCCGACCGCATCGTGCGCGGCGGCATGTTCTACAAAACCATGCTCGTGTTGCCCTACGCGGTTGCCCCGGCTGTGGCGGCCGTGCTGTGGGTGTTCATGTTTTCTCCCTCGCTGGGCGTGGTCGCCTACGCGCTGGGCAAGATAGGCATCAACTGGAATCATCTGCTCGACTCCGGCCATGCCATGACGCTGATCGTGATGGCCTCGGTGTGGAAGCAGATTTCTTATAACTTCCTGTTTTTTCTGGCGGGCCTGCAGTCCATACCGAAATCGCTGATCGAGGCCGCTGCGATTGACGGTGCCCGACCCTGGCGCCGCTTCTGGACCATCCAGTTCCCGCTGCTGTCGCCCACCACCTTCTTCCTGCTGGTGATCAACGTGGTCTATGCCTTCTTCGACACGTTTGCCATCGTCGACGCCGCCACGCAGGGCGGGCCAGGCAAGGACACAGCCATCCTGGTCTACAAGGTGTATTACGACGGCTTCAAGGCCATGGACCTGGGCGGCTCGGCTGCGCAGTCGGTCGTGCTGATGGTGATCGTGGTGGCGCTCACCGTCATCCAGTTCCGCTACGTCGAGAAAAAGGTTCAATACTGATGAAAACGATAACAAAAAATACGACGGGAGCCCATCATGGTTGAAAAACGCGGCACGCATGGCATCCTCGCGCATGTGATCGTGATATTGGGCGTCTTCATCGTCGCCTTCCCCCTCTACCTGGCCTTTGTGGCCTCGACCCACACGGCGCAGGAAATCGTGCAGGCGCCCATGCCGATGCTGCCGGGCACCAACATGCTCGACAGCTACAAGGCCGCGCTGTTCGGGCGTGAATCCGCAGCCGGCTCCAACGCACCCGTGGCGCACATGATGTGGGTCAGCTTCGTCACGGCGATGGTGATCGCCATCGGCAAGATCACCATCTCGCTGCTGTCGGCATTTGCCATCGTGTACTTCCGCTTTCCGTTCAAGAAGACCTGCTTCTGGGCCATCTTCGTGACGCTGATGCTGCCGGTGGAGGTGCGCATTCTGCCCACCTACAAGGTGCTGTCGGACTTGAACATGCTCAACACGTATGCAGGCCTCACGGTGCCGCTGATTGCCTCGGCCACGGCAACCTTTTTGTTCCGCCAGTTTTTCCTGACGGTGCCAGAAGAACTGACCGAAGCATCGCGCATGGACGGCGCCAGCCCCATGCGTTTTTTCTTTGACGTGCTGCTTCCGCTGTCGAAGACCTCCATCGCGGCGCTCTTTGTCATCCAGTTCATCTACGGCTGGAACCAGTACCTCTGGCCGCTGCTGGCCACGACCAGTGAAGACATGTACCCGGTGGTCGTTGGCATCAAGCGCATGATCGCCGGCGGCGACGGCCAGAACGAATGGAATGTGGTCATGGCCACCGCGATTCTGGCGATGCTGCCGCCCGCCCTGGTGGTGGTGCTGATGCAGAAATGGTTCGTCAAGGGCCTGGTCGACACCGAGAAATAACAGCTGCAGCCCAGAGCGGCCCAGACTGCCAAGAACAACCAAGACACAACGGAAATACAGACATGGCATCCCTCTCATTCAACAACATCATCAAGCGCTACGGCTCCGGCAAAGACATGCTGCAGGTTTTGCACGGCGTGAACGCCGAGATCAATGACCACGAGTTCATCGTCATCGTCGGGCCCTCTGGCTGCGGCAAGTCCACCCTGCTGCGCATGGTGGCCGGGCTGGAAGAAGTCAGCGACGGGCAAATCTCCATCGGCGGCAAGGTCGTCAACGAGCTGGAGCCTTCGGAGCGGGACATCGCCATGGTGTTCCAGAACTACGCGCTTTACCCGCACATGAGCGTGTTCGACAACATGGCTTACGGCCTGAAGATCGCCAAAGTGCCCAAGGACGAAATCAAGACGCGCGTCGACAAGGCCGCCAAGATCCTCGAGCTGGGCCACCTGCTGGACCGCAAGCCCCGCGCGCTCTCGGGCGGGCAGCGCCAGCGCGTGGCCATGGGCCGCGCCATCGTGCGCCAGCCACAGGTGTTTTTGTTTGACGAGCCGCTGTCCAATCTGGACGCCAAGCTGCGCGTGCAGACCCGCCTGGAGATCCAGAAGTTGCACCGCGAACTCGGCATCACCTCGCTTTTCGTCACCCACGACCAGGTCGAGGCCATGACACTGGCCCAGCGCATGATGGTGATGAACGCCGGCCGCATGGAGCAGTTCGGCACGCCCGAAGAGGTTTACAACCGGCCGGCTACCACCTTTGTGGCCAGCTTCATGGGCTCGCCGCCCATGAATTTGCTCAAGCAGGCGCCGAACACCGATTTCGGCGGCAAGCCCGGCGCCATTCTGGGCATACGGCCTGAACACTTGACGGTGGGCACCACGGGTTGGCCCGTGCAGGTCGACACGATTGAAATGCTGGGCGCCGAGCGCCTGCTGTACTGCCGCATGGGCAGCGAAGCCATCATCGTGCGCACCGACGAAAGCCTGTCAATCGCGCCCGAGATCGGCGCGACCATCCATGTCACGCCGCGCGCAGATCGCCTGCACTGGTTTGACTCGGAAACGGGCAAACGGATCTAATTTCCGGCTTTCGTCTCGTCTCCACAGGTCCTGAGCACACCCATGACAAACCCCGTATCAGCTGCCAACTGGCCCTACCCGCGCTGGGTAGCGCATCGCGGCGCCGGCAAGCTGGCGCCCGAAAACACCCTGGCCTCCTTCATGCTGGGCGCCAGCCATGGCTACCGCATGTTCGAGTGCGACGTGAAACTGAGCGCCGACGACGTTCCCTTTTTGCTGCACGACGCCACGCTGGAGCGCACCAGCAACGGCAAAGGTGTGGCTGGCGAGTTGAGCTGGGAGGCGCTGGCCAAGCTTGACGCCGGCGGCTGGCATTCCCCGGCGTTTGCCGCGGAGGGCCTCGCCAGCTTTGAGCGCATCGCCCGCTTTTGCCTGGACAAGGGCTACTTCCTCAATATCGAGATCAAGCCCACACCGGGCATCGAGAGTCACACCGGCACTGTGGTGGCCAACGAAGCGGCCCGGCTGTGGCAGGACCAAGCCATTCCCCCACTGCTGACGTCCTTCCAGCCGCTGTCCCTTGAGGCGGCCAGGCGCGCCCAGCCGCAGTTGCCACGCGGCCTGCTGCTCGACCAACTCCCGGCCAACTGGCTGGAAACGGCGACCGGCCTGGACTGCGTGGCCATCGTCTGCAACCACAAGCTCTGGAACGCCGATACGGTGGCCCAGGCCAAAAAAGCCGGGTTCAAGTTGCTGAGCTATACGGTGAATGACGAAGCGAACGTGCAGCGGCTGCTGGCCCTGGGCACCGACGGCATCATCACGGACGCAGTGAACGTCTTCAAGCCCGATTTGTAGTCGGTATTCGAAGGGACTTTAGAAATTCAATTACCGGATGCAGGGCAAGGCGCACGGAGCGCAGGACACCGGAATGCACTTGGGTGCATGAGGATTCCGAGCACCGCGCAACGCAGCCATGCGCCCGGCCATTGGATTTACAAGCCCCTTCAGGCCCGCCAGGCGCCCAGCAAAACCCACTGGCAGACGGCCGCGCCGACCACCATGGCGGCATACGTCAGCATCTTCCCGTCATGGCCGAAGAACACCAGCCCGGCCACCAGCACCACCACGTTTACTACAAAAACAATAGCTGCTTGCGCATACCAGGTCTGGGCTAAAGGCATTTTTGATCTAAATAATCCACCCATAAGCTGAGTTGCCAACACCAGCAGCAGGGCCACCGCGGCGGCCGGCAGGACAAGATTGAGCAGGTGATTGGCCAGCAGGTAAAAGGTCATGCGCGTAGGGGTAGTTAAAAACTCGCCTGGCTTCAGAGCAGATCCAGAACAAGCTTCAAAACGGCCAAAAAAAGGACTATCAGGGCGATTGTCCGGCCTTTGTACCGGCCTGACCGCTTCAATTTTATAATCGAAGGATGTCAGTCTGGGCCCTTGGGCTAAACCACAACACCGCACCGCTCGATTTGCGCGGCCGGTTCGCCTACGCCCTGGACCAGGTCGAGCCCACTTTGCGCGGTTTGCGCGAGTCCCTGGCCCGCCAGCCCGAGGCCACGCTGCTCTCTACCTGCAATCGCACTGAAATCTACTGCGCTGGCGAAAAGAACGACCTGGACCACACGCTGGACTGGCTGGCACACAACGGCGGCGTCTCGCCCGCCCTGCTGCGCTCACATGCCTATACCCTGCACGACGATGCAGCGGCCCGTCATGCGTTTCGCGTGGCCAGCGGGCTCGATTCCATGGTGCTGGGCGAACCGCAAATTCTGGGCCAGATGAAAGACGCCGTGCGCGCCGCCGAAGACRCAGGCGCCATGGGCACCACCCTGCACCAGCTCTTTCAGCGCTCCTTTGCCGTGGCCAAGGAAGTGCGCAGCAGCACCGAAATCGGCGCGCACAGCATCAGCATGGCAGCGGCCAGCGTGCGGCTGGCCGGCCAGCTGTTTGAAGATTTGAGCGACATCAAAGTGCTGTTTGTCGGCGCCGGCGAGATGATCGACCTGGCGGCCACCCACTTTGCCGCCAAAAACCCCAAAGCCATGGCAATCGCCAACCGCACGCTGGAGCGCGGCGAGAAGCTGGCCGGCCGCTTCGGCGCCGAGGTGATGCGCCTGGCCGATTTGCCCAGCCGCCTGCATGAGTTCGACGCCGTGATCAGCTGCACCGCCAGCACGCTGCCCATCATCGGCCTGGGCGCGGTCGAGCGCGCCGTCAAGCTGCGCAAACATCGCCCGATGTTCATGGTCGACCTGGCCGTGCCGCGCGACATCGAACCCGAAGTCAAGGCGCTGCCCGACATCTACCTCTACACGGTGGACGACCTGGCCCACGTGGTGCAGACCGGCAAGGACAACCGCAAGGCCGCCGTGGCGCAGGCCGAGGTCATCATCGACGCCGGTGTGCAGAACTTCATGCACTGGCTGGGCCAGCGCCGCAGCGTGCCGCTGATCCAGCAGCTCAATGCGCAGACCRACGAGTGGCGCGCTGCCGAAATCGTGCGAGCAAAAAAGCTGCTGGCCCGGGGCGAGCCCATCGACACGGTGCTGGACGCACTGACCCGCGGCCTCACCCAGAAAATGCTGCACGGCGCGCTGGCCGAGCTGCATGCGGGCGACGCCAACAGCCGCGAAGCCACGGCACAGACCGTATCCAGGCTGTTTTTGCGCGGCCAGCTGCCCAAAATCCAGTCCGACGACAAAGAGCGTTAGCGGCCGCCAACGCACTGACTTCCTGTGCCGGCGCAAGCCGGTGGCTCCGCTGGCGGAGCGTCGTTGTTGACGGCCTTCTGGCCCCCTTTTTCCAGTCCTCCATTTCCATGAAACCTTTTCTTCGCCAAACCCTGGACCGCCAGCTGCTGCGGCTGCACGAGCTGGACGCATTGCTGTCTGCCAGCGACGTGGTCAGCGACCTGGACCGCTTCCGTTCGCTGACCCGGGAGCACGCCGAAGCCAGCGTGATCGCCGACCAGTACTTGCGGCTCACCAGTCGCGAGGCCGACCTCAGCAGTGCTGAAGGCATGCTGGCTGAAGCCAAAGATGACCCGGAAATGGCTGCGATGGCGGAGGAAGAAATCGCCGCGGCCAAAGCCGATATCGCGCAGATCGACGAGGCCCTGCAGCTGATGCTGATTCCGAAGGACCCGGACGACGCGCGCGCGGCTTTCATCGAAATCCGGGCCGGCACCGGGGGGGATGAATCGGCGCTGTTTGCAGGTGACCTGTTCCGCATGTACACCCGCTTTGCCGAACGCAACCGCTGGCAAGTGGAAATCATCAGTGAATCCTCCAGCGAACTGGGTGGCTACAAGGAAGTCGTGCTGCGCATTGACGGCGCCACGGATTCCCTGGGCGTCGGCGTGTATGGCAAGCTGCGCTTTGAGTCGGGCGGTCACCGTGTGCAGCGCGTTCCCGCCACTGAAACGCAAGGCCGCATCCATACCAGCGCCTGCACGGTGGCCGTGATGCCGGAGCCCGACGAAGCCGTGGCCATCCAGATCAACCCAGCCGACCTGCGCATCGATACCTACCGCGCCAGCGGCGCCGGCGGCCAGCACATCAAC
>NZ_JBFUGX010000146.1:0-7835 GCF_056402675.1 Polaromonas sp. P3_C2
GCGCAGTTCACCGACGTGGCACCCACGCCGCTGTTGCAACCTGTGCAGACGGTGCAGCATGAAAAATACCAGGGCCCATGGCTCTGGACCGACGACAAAGGCCACACGCAACCGGCGGTGACGCTGTTCGACGGGTTGTACCGGCCGGAAAACCCGTATCTGGGTAACGTCGACAAACGCTACCGTGACCTGGCGCTGCAAATGCGCGAGTCGCAGTGTGTGAACTGCCATGTACCCAACAACCCCGACAAGATGAGCCGCCTGGTGCTGCTGTCGACGCCCGCGCACGCCGCTGCAGAGGTGGACCGGTTGATCAAGGCCGTGCGCGAGGACCGCATGCCGATGGACGAGTTCAGGTTGAGCTACGCGCTCTCGGAAGACAACAAGAAATGGCTGCTTGAGAGTGCACTGGCATTCAAGGCAACCTTGACAGCTGCCAGGCAATGGGAAGACGAGGCAGCGAAGAAGACCGTGCAATCTGCAATTAACCCTTTGAAGGTGATCAAATGAATACTCCGTTGCTGTCACAAGTTACCGGTCGCCGCGCGGTTCTTCGCGGTGTGGTGGGCACCGCGGTTGCCGTGGCCTGGCAGGGCTTTCCCATGGTCAGCTGGAGCCAGCAGGCGGCGGGCCAGCTGGCGGGCGTAGACCGCTGGAGGCTGCTGATCAATGAGGCGGTTACGGCAGACCTCAGTATTTCGATGCTGGCCCTGCGCTACCGGGGGCTGGCCGACTACCTGGGAGGGCAGATCCGCAACAAGCAGGTGGTGGTTGATCCGGTCATCGACATCCAGAACTTCGTGCGCCAGGCATCGTCAGAGCAAAAGCCCCTCATGGTGTTCGGAAAATCCGTCAACCAGCTGTCCAAGCTGGTTCGCGATGGAGGTTATCAACCCCTGGTGCGCAGGCCCGAGCCCTACCAGGCTGCCTTTATCGTGAAGAACAGCTCGCCCATCAACAACATCGGGCAACTGAGCGGCAAGAAGATCCTGATGCCCGACGAATCGTCCGCCACGGTGGCGGTCGCGCGTGCCGAGATGCGCCGCCTGAATGTGCGCGAACCCTATATTTCCTACACACGCTATCAGGATTCCGTGTCGGCACAGGTGGCGGCAGGCCTTGCCGAAGTGGGTGCGGTGAATCCGACCATCGCCAGGAAATGGCAAGAGGGCGGAGGCCGTGTCATTGGTGAAACCCAGCCCGTGGTGAACTGGTCGGTGCTGGCCGCCCCCGGCGTGCCAGCGGACATGATCAGCCGCCTGCAGGACTCCCTGCTGGCCATGAACAGCCAGTCGGCCAGCATCATGTCCGAGATCGGCGTCAAGCAGTGGGTCAAGGCCGAGCGCAAGGAATACCTTGCGTTGCTGGACTACACCCACGAGTAAGGGAAACGGCAGGCCTGGGTACTCCTTGCGGAGGCTGCCCAGGCTTGGTGTCCGGAGCCTGATTTGTTTTGGTTATCCGGCTGTAGCCATTGAAGGACGGGCGCAGCCAGCTATCAAATCGGGAGCGTTTTGTGCCGGACAGCTTTGCGCAGAGGCGGCTGTACCAGCTGCGACAGCGCGATACGCAGCCGTTCGTTACCGGGTGAGGTGCCCGGCGCCGATGAGCCCAAGGCGGCTTCGACGCTGCCGATGTGCGCGAGCATGCGTTCGCGGGCCAGGTCCAGCTGGCCTTTTTCGAGCGCGGCCACAATGCCGGCATGCTCCGCGCAGGATTGGCCGGCGTCGTGCTTGGACTGGTAGAGAGACGCCGCCAGCGTAGTGCGCGCGGTCAGGTCGCGCAGCACGTCGCACAGCAGCCGCTGGCCGAGGCATTCAGCCAGGCAAACATGGAAGTCGGCCAGTAAAAAGGCCCGGGTGGCGGCGTCGGCTTCTTCGATGGCCTGCTCCTCCTGGGCGATGTGCTGGCGCAGTTTGCGCAGGACCGACTGCAGCGGACGCCCGGCCTCGCGCAGGATGCCGGTTTCGATGATGCGCCGGGCTGAAAAAGCGTCCCGCGCTTCTTCGACGGAAGGCTCCACCACATACCAGCCCTTGCGGGTGCGCACCTCGACAAAGCCGCGTGCCTGCAACTGCATCAGCGCTTCGCGCACCAGGGTGCGGCTGACACCGAAGAGCTCTGCCAGCTCCTGCTCGCCGAGGCGTTCACCGGGCGCAAGTTTTTGCGCGAGGATGGATTCGACGACTTGCTGGGCGATCTGGACCTGGCTGATGCTCATATGTGCTGGGAAGTGTAGCGACCCCGGGGTGATTCAGCAGGCGGAGCGTTTGAAGAAAATCGACGGCAAGATGATGCGTTTTCTGGAGCGAGACCTCAGGCTTTGGCCGGAACGGCGCTCACTTCGATGTCCATGTCGTCTTCGGCCGGCGGCACATAGCGGTCGTCGAGTACCGCATGAGCCCGCTCGCGGTCGATGTCGCCCTCCCAGGCCGCCACCGCCACGGTGGCCACGCAGTTGCCGATCAGGTTGCCCAGGGCGCGGGCGATGCCCATGAACCAGTCCACCGACAGCACCAGCACCAGGCCGATCACAGGGATGGCGGGAATCGCCTGCAGCGTGGCGGCCAGCACCACGATGGCCGAGCCGGGCACGCCGTGCGCGCCTTTGGAGGTGACCAGCGAGATCGCCAGGATGGTCAGCAGGTCGGTCATCGAGATCGGCGTGTTGGTGGCCTGGGCGATGAAGACGGCGGCCAGCGTGATGTAGATCGAGAACGCGTCGAGGTTGAAGGAGTAGCCGGTCGGGATGACCAGGCCAACAGTCGAATCGCGGATGCCCATGCGCTTGAGCTTGGCCATGATTTGCGGCAGCACGCTGTCGGACGAAGTGGTGGCAAACACCACCATGAGTTCTTCGCGCAGGTATTTGAGCAGCTTGAAGAGGCTGAAGCCCGAAAAACGCATGATGCCGCCCAGCACGACCGTCACGAAAATGATCACTGCAGCGTAGAACAGCACGACCAGCATGCCCAGCTGCTTGAGCGAGCCGATGCCGTATTTGCCGACGGTGAAGGCGATGGCGCCCAGCACGCCCAGGGGCGCCAGCTTGATGATGATGCCCATGGTCTTGAAGAGTACGTGGGCCAGGTCGTCGATGAGGCCGACCACTTTCTCGCCCTTGCTGCCCAGCAGGGCCAGCGCGCAGCCGAACAGCACCGAGAACAGCAACACCTGCAGCACGTCGCCGTTGACGAAGGCGCTGATGGCCGTATTGGGAATCAGCTTCATCAGGAACTCCACCGTACCGCCGCCGGTGAGCTTGCCGGCGTTTTCGGCATAGGCGGCCATAGCCTTGGCGTCCAGCAGTTTCGGGTCGATGTTCATGCCCGCGCCGGGCTGAAACACAAAAGCCAGCACCAGGCCGATCACCAGGGCGATGGTGGTGACCACTTCGAAGTAGATCAGCGCCTTGACGCCGACGCGCCCGACCCGCTTCAAGTCGCCCGCGCCTGCAATGCCGTGAACGACCACGCAAAAGACGATCAGGGGAATCAGCATCTTGATCAGCTTGATGAAGCCGTCGCCAAGGGGCTTGAGCTTGACGGCCGTTTCGGGCCACAAAAAGCCGACGATCACGCCGACAAGGAGGGCCAGGAGCACCTGGCCGAACAGGGAGCGGAAAAACTTGGGCATGTCAGTCTCCGAAAGAGTAGTTATAGGCAGCAGGACGTCGCTGTGTTTTGCACGCAAATCTTGCATACAAGCAATGTAGGCAAGATTTTTGCCTGCTGTCACAGGGTTATCCCGGGGCGATTCCTGCTTATTCGGTTAAAGCTGATGCACCCGAAGTGCGAGGTGCGCTGCGAAGGGCCGCAAAAGCAAAACTCCCGCCGTGGCGGGAGTTTTCAGGGGATGGGGGCGGCGTGGTCAGGCCAGCAGGTCCCGCAGGGTCCGCGCAATCACCTTGGTGGCGCGGCGCAGGTCTTCGAGGTCCAGACGTTCGTCGGCCCGCTTGGCATGGGACTCCAGCACGGTGCGCGGCCCGGCGCCGTAAATGACGCCGGGAATGCCGGCCTCGGCGTACAGCCGCACATCGGTGTACAGCGGCGTGCCCATGGCCGGAATGGCCTGGCCAAAGAGCGCCTCGCCATGCTTCTGGATGGCCTCCACCAGGGGCTTGTTGCCCGCCAGCGGCCGCATCGAGTTGGCCAGCAGCAGGCGCTTGATGTCGACTGTGATGCCCTTGCAGCCAGCCGCCGCGTCGCCAATCACTTTGCGGATGTTGGCTTCGACCTCGGCGGGGTTCTCCTCGGGGATCATGCGGCGGTCCAGCTTGAACATCACCTTGCCGGGCACGACGTTGGTGTTGGTGCCGCCTTCGATGCGCCCCACGTTCAGGTAAGGGTGCTGGATGCCTTCGACCTTTGACGTCACCTGCTGGTAGAGCGCGTTCTGTGCATAGAGTGCATTGAGGATGTGCACCGCGCCCTGCAAGGCGTCGATGCCGGTGTCGGRAATGGCGGCATGCGCCATCTTGCCGTGCACCGTGACTTCCATCTGCAGGCAGCCGTTGTGCGCGGTGACGACCTCGTAAGAAAAGCCTGCCGCGATCAACAGGTCAGGCTTGGTAAGGCCTTTCTTGAGCAGCCAGCCCGGGCCCATTTCGCCGCCGAATTCCTCGTCGTAGGTGAAGTGCAACTCAACGCTGCCTTTGAGTGGTGCGTCCAGTGATTCGAGCGCGCGCACCGCAAAGGTGAAGCTTGCGAAATCGCATTTGCTGACAGCTGAGGCGCGGCCGTAAATTTTGCCGCCTTCAATCTCGCCGCCATAGGGATCTTTGGTCCAGCCTTCGCCGGGCGGCACCACGTCGCCGTGGGCGTTGAGGGCAATGGTCCTTCCTTTTTCCATTTCTTCGCCCTTGCCGCCATAGTGGCGGCGCACGATCAGGTTGGTGATGGACTCCATGCCGTAGCCGCGCACGTCGGCTTCGGGCACGGGGTGTTTCTCAGCGTCAAAACCGAAGGCCTTGATGAGCTCTGCCGTGCGCTCGGCATGTGGCGCGTTGTTGCCCGGTGGCGTGTCGGTGGGCACGCGGATGAGCTGCTGCAGGAATGCCGTTTCTTCGTCGAAATGGGCATCGATCCAGCTGTCAAGCCGGGCGTAATCTGTAGTGAGGGTCATTGTTGTTCAGGAGAGAGATTAGTGAGCAGATGCGCCAGGGCCTGGATCGCAAGTTCGATGTCGTCGCTGGTGGTGCTTTCCAGCGGGTTGTGGCTGATGCCGGAGTTCTGGCCCCGTACAAAAAGCATGGCCTGCGGCATCACCTTGTGCAGTTTCATCGCGTCATGGCCGGCACCGCTAGGCATGCGGTACAGAGGCACGCCCAGGCCTTGCACAGCGGCTTCCCAGCGCTGTTGCCAGGCAGGTGCGCTGGGTGCAGCGGCGGCGCGCTCGGTCAATTCGGTCGTGAAGTGCATACCGCGGCGCTCGCAAATGCTTTTGAGTTCGGCCAGCACGTCGGCCACCAGCGCGTCGCGCTGCGCATCGATGGGCGCGCGCAGGTCGAGCGAAAAGAGGCAGCGCCCGGGCACCACATTGATGGAGCCGCTGGGCACCTGCAGCATGCCGACCGTGCCGACGGAATTTCCGTCTTGCGCCGCGCGCCGTTCCACATACAGCAGTAGTTCGGCCGCGGCCGCTGCGGCGTCACGGCGGCGGGTCATGGGCGTGGTGCCGGCGTGGCTGGCCATGCCGGTGATCTCGCACAGATAGCGGACATTGCCGTTGATGGAGGTCACGATGCCCAGCGGCAGGTCGAGCTCGTTGAGTACCGGGCCTTGCTCGATATGCACCTCGATAAAGCCGAGGTAGTTGTCCGCGTCACGTTTGATCTTCGTGATGTCTTCGGGCTTGAGGCCAGCGTTGTGCATGGCCTCGCGCATGGTGATGCCGTCAGCGTCTTTCTGCTCCAGCCACTCGGGCTTGAAGTCACCGATCAGCGCGCCTGAACCCAAAAAGGTGGCTTTGTAGCGCTGGCCTTCTTCTTCGGCAAAGCCGACCACCTCAAAATTAAAGGGCAGGCGCTTGCCCTGGCGGTGCAGCTCGCGCACGCAGGCCATGGGCACAAAAATCCCGAGCCGGCCGTCATATTTGCCGCCGTTGCGCACGGTGTCGTAGTGGCTGCCAGTGAGCAGGGTCTTGGCGTTGGGCGTGGCGGCGTTGTAGATACCCACCACGTTGCCGACCGCGTCGATCTTCACCTCGTCAAAGCCGCAGTCCCGCATGGTGTTGCTGATGAAAGCCGCGCAGGCACGGTGCGCATCAGTGAGGTAGGTCACCGTGAGCTGGCCCTTTTCAAGATAGCCCGGATCGCTGTACTGCGAAAGGGTTTCCTGCCAGTCCCACACGTCGTTGCCCAGCGCAGGCGTGGCGGAGAACTTGTCGTTGAGCCGCAGTTCTACCACGCGGTGGATGTTGCGCAGGTTTTCCTGCAGCTCAAAGTCAGGGTGGTTTTGCAGGCGCCGCGCGAAGGTCTCGATGATCTGCTGCTTGCTCAAACCGTCACCGCGCGGGCCGCGCACCGCCAGTATGAAAGGAAAGCCGAACTTTGCGTTGTAGTCGGCATTGAGTTTTTGCAGGGTGGCGAACTCTTCGGACGTGCAGTCCGTGAGGCCGGCCTTGCCTTGCTCGTTGGCCGATTCCGCCGTCAGGCTTTTACTGACCATGGCTTTGCCGGCCAGTTCGGGGTGGGCCTGGATGAGCTTGACCTGCGCGTCCTTGCCGGCCTCGCGCAGTACTTGCGCCATGGTGTGCTTCAGGTGGGCGAGTGACTGGAAAGGGCGGGCGTCCAGCGCCTTTTCGGCAATCCAGGGGGAATGCTCATAGAGGCCGTCGAGCAGTTGCAGCGCTTCTGCGCGCGGTACGGCATTGACTTGTTCCAGCGTGATGGCCATGTTCAGCTTTCCTGCCGGGGCATGTAAGGATGGTTGGCCTGCCAGTGGCGCGCTATATCGATGCGGCGGCAGACCCAGACGCGCTCATGCTTTTGCACGTGGTCAAGAAAACGCTGCAGCGCCACGATGCGGCCCGGCCGGCCCAGCAGGCGGCAATGCATGCCGATGCTCAGCATCTTGGGCGACGCACTGCCTTCGGCATACAGCGCATCAAAACTGTCGCGCAGGTAGATGAAAAAATCATCGGCCTGCGAGAAGCCCTGCGGCAGGGAAAAGCGCATGTCGTTGGTGTCCAGCGTGTAAGGCACGACCAGGCGCGGCACGACTTTTCCGTCGGTGCGTTTCACCTCGGTCCAGAAGGGCAGGTCGTCGCCGTAGTAGTCGCTGTCGTATTCGAGCCGGCCGTCGTCGGCCACCAGCCGGCGCGTGTTGGGGCTGTCGCGGCCGGTGTACCAGCCCAGCGGACGTGTGCCGGTGAGCTTTTCGATCGCGTCCAGGCCCAGGCGCATGTGTTCGCGTTCGGTGGCTTCGTCGATCTGCTGGTAGTTGATCCAGCGCCAGCCGTGGCAGGCGATCTCGTGGCCGAGTTCAGTGAAGGCCGCGGCGACTTCGGGGTGGCGCTGCAGCGCCATGCCCACGCCGAACACCGTGAGCGGTAGTTTGCGCTTTTCAAACTCGCGCAGGATGCGCCATACGCCCACGCGTGAGCCGTATTCGTAAATGCCTTCCATGCTCAGGTGCCGGTCGGCAAAGCTGGGTGGATTGGCCATCTCGGACAAAAACTGTTCGGAGCCGGCGTCGCCGTGCAGCACCGAGTTTTCGCCGCCTTCCTCATAGTTGAGGACGAACTGCACGGCGATGCGTGCCCGCCCTGGCCAGTTGGCTTGTGGCGGGTTGCGGCCGTAGCCGATCAAATCTCTAGGGTAGCCAGTGTTCATA
>NZ_JBFUGX010000147.1:0-7802 GCF_056402675.1 Polaromonas sp. P3_C2
ACCAGGAATCCATCAATAAAAACAGGGTGCTCCAGCGCATGAAAACTGCTGTCACGCAGGCGGAGAAAGGGCTGGGCCAGATTGCCCCTCAAACACCCATCAAAATAACGCATTTGCATTGACCTGAAAAAAAACCATGAGCATCACACCCCTTATTCGCCGTCGCACCATTGCTGGAATGCTGGTTGCTGCCACGCTCCCGGCAGTGCCGGCTCTGGCGCAATTTCGCGTTGAGGTTTCCGGAGTTGGCCTGACCCAACTGCCCATCGCCATCGCCACGTTTCGGGGAGAAGCGCAGGCACCGCAAAAGATCGGCGCCATCGTCCGGGCAGACCTTGAACGTAGTGGCATGTTTCGACCGATCGATACCGCAGGGATCGTCGCGGATGAGAATACCCGCCCGGATCTGGCTGCCTGGAAGCAAAAAGGCGCTGATTCGATGGTGACCGGCAGCATTTCCCCGTTGGCAGATGGTCGTTTTGATGTTCGTCTTCGCCTCTGGGATATCGTGCGCGGACAGGATTTGGGAGGCCAGAGTTACACGGTAGGGCCTGCTGACTTGCGGCTGTCTGCACACCGCATTTCCGATTTTGTCTATGAAAAACTCACTGGCGAAAAAGGCATTTTCTCGACGCGTATCGCTTACGTGACCAAGGCGGCCCAGAAATACAACCTCTGGGTGGCCGACTCCGACGGTGAGGGCGCGCAGTCGGCCCTGACCAGCCCCGAACCCATTATTTCGCCCGCCTGGTCACCTAACGGCTCCCAACTGGCTTATGTGTCGTTTGAGTCGCGCAAGCCGGTGATCTACGCACACGACGTGGCATCCGGCAAGCGACGCCTGCTGGCCAACTTTCGAGGCTCCAACAGCGCGCCCGCATGGTCGCCGGACGGCAAACAGTTGGTGGCGACGCTGAGCCGCGACGGTGGTTCGCAGCTTTATGCGATCGGCCTCAATGGGGGCGAGCCCAAACGGCTGACTCAATCTTCCAGCATAGACACCGAGCCTGCCTTCTCGCCCGATGGTCGCTACATCTATTTCGTGAGCGACCGCGGCGGCGCGCCGCAAATCTACCGCATGAGCCCCAATGGTGGCAATGCCGAGCGGGTCACCTTTACCGGGACCTACAACATCTCCCCGGCGCTCAGCCCTGACGGTCGATGGCTGGCCTATGTTTCCCGGGTGGGCGGCGCCTTCAAGCTGCACGTCATGGAACTTGCCAGCGGTACGGTCACTCCAATCACCGAAACCACGGCCGATGAAAGTCCGAGCTTTGCACCCAACAGCCGATTGATTGTGTATGCCACCCAGCAGCAGGGCAGGGAAGCCCTGATGACTACAACGCTGGACGGCAAGATCAAGGCAAGACTGTCCGGGGCAAGCGGTGACATCCGGGAACCCGATTGGGGCCCTTTCCAGCGGTGACCGGCAACACCCGGCATTATTTTTGTTTTCCATACGGCCTATTTTTTTGTAGAGGTACTTCATGAAACGCACCGTTTTTTCAATCATCTTCTCCCTTGTCCTGGCGGCCACGCTGGCAGCCTGCGGTTCCGGCGTCAAGCTGAACGACGTGCCGGTCGAGGATCGCACCGGCACGACCCAGCAAGGCGGTACACCAGGCGCGACTGGCCGTGCTGTTGCGCCGGTACAGGTTGAAGGCGCCGATGCCTCGTTGGCGGGCCCTGCCAATACCACCAAGGTCATCTACTTTGACTTCGACAGCTACGTGGTCAAGCCCGAGTTCCAGGGAGCAATCGAGGCCCATGCCAAATACCTGACGGCCAACAAGGGCCGCAAGATGGCTATTGAAGGCCATACCGACGAGCGCGGCGGCCGCGAGTACAACCTGGCTCTGGGCCAACGGCGCGCTGAGGCAGTTCGCCGCGCGCTGGGCTTGCTGGGCGTGGCTGATCCGCAAGTCGAGGCCGTGAGCTTCGGCAAGGAAAAGCCGGCAGCTACGGGCTCTGATGAGKACTCCATGGCGAAGAATCGCCGCGCTGAACTCAACTACCGTTAAACGGGGCCCGAACCGTGAACATGTTTCGGTATGCCGCGGTAGCCGCGGCCTGCGTGCTGGCGTTCAATGCAAACGCCGGCCTGTTTGAAGACGATGAGGCCCGCCGGGCGATCCTCGATTTGCGGCAAAAGGTCGATGCGTCGCAGCTGCGCATGGCCGATGACGTGCGGAAAAACACGGAAGACAACGCTCAGTTGCGCCGCAGCGTACTCGACCTGTCCAATCAGATTGAGGCACTGCGCAGCGAAGTCGCCAACCTGCGTGGGCAGAACGAAAACCTGACGCGCAGCGTGGCCGAGATGCAGCGCACCCAGAAAGACCTGACGACAGGCGTGGACGAGCGTCTGCGCAAGTTCGAGCCCGGCAAAGTCAATGTGGACGGCAAGGAATTTGTGGCCGAGCCCGCTGAAAAACAGGAGTTCGAAACCGCACTGGCCACGCTTCGCAAGGGCGACTTCGCAGCAGCGCAGACGAGCTTCCTGGGCTTCCTGAAGCGTTATCCGCAAACCGGCTACCGGACATCGTCCCTGTTCTGGCTGGGCAATGCGCAGTACGCCCTGCGCAACTACCGCGACGCGGTGACTAATTTCCGCTCGCTCGTGACGGCTGAACCCGATCATATGCGCGCGCCGGAGGCCATGCTTTCGCTGGCCAACTGCCAGGTGGAACTCAAGGACACCAAGTCGGCCCGCAAGACGCTGGAGGACCTGGTCAAGACCTATCCCCAGGCCGAGGCGGCTTCCGTCGCCAAGGAACGGCTGGCCAAGCTGAAGTAAGCCGCACCTCGGGCAGGCTATCCGGCTGGCCCGGGGGCAAAGATCATTCGCCCCTAAAATCGGGCGATGGACATCTCCGCACTCAATAGTCTCACGGCCCACGTTCTCTGGGCCGGTTTTATTCTCGCCATGGTTTTTGGCGCGATTGCCCAGCGAACGCACTTCTGCACCATGGGCGCCGTCAGCGACATCGTGAACATGGGTGACTGGACCCGTATGCGCATGTGGGGAATGGCGATTGGTGTAGCCATGATCGGGTTTTTCACCATGGCCGCGGCCGGTGTGATTGATCCATCCAAGACCTTGTATGCCTCCAACCGTTTTATCTGGCTTTCCGCATCGGTGGGCGGCGCGATGTTCGGTTTTGGCATGGTCCTGGCTTCAGGCTGCGGCAGCAAAACGCTGGTGCGTATTGGAGGGGGCAGCCTCAAGTCCGTCGTGGTATTTGCCGTGATGGGCATCGCAGCTTTTGCGACACTCAAAGGCATCACGGCTGTGGTCCGTGTGGCTACGGTCGACAAGATTGCCGTCGATTTCACGGCCAATGCGACCTTGCCCAACTGGGTGGCCGGCGCCATCGGTATCACACCCGCCGCCGCCGGTATCGGCCTGGCCATCCTCATCGGGTTGGGCCTTATCGTCTGGGCGCTGTTCGGCCAGGACTTCCGTCGCTTTGATAACCTGCTTGCAGGTCTGGGCATTGGCGGCGTCATTGCGGCCATGTGGTGGGTCAGCGGGCGCCTGGGCTATGTGGCCGAACATCCGGAGACGTTGCAGGAAGCCTTTCTCGCCACCAACTCGGGCCGCGCCGAGGCGCTGAGTTTTGTCTCGCCCGTGGCTTACACCGTAGACTGGCTCATGTTTTTCAGCGACAAGAGCAAGGTGCTCACGCTGGGCATCGTGTCGGTGTTCGGTGTGGTGGTTGGTTCGGCCGTCTACGCCGTGCTGTCGCGCAGTTTCCGCTGGGAAGGTTTTCGTGACGCGGAAGACACTGCCAATCACCTGGTGGGAGCCACATTGATGGGCGTAGGCGGCGTCTGCGCCATGGGTTGTACCGTGGGACAGGGCTTGTCGGGCATCTCGACCCTGAGCGCGACCAGCTTTGTGGCGCTGGCTGCCATTCTCGCGGGCTGCGTGGCGGGATTGAAGTACCAGATCTGGCGGCTGGAACGTTCTGCCTGAGCACGTCCCGGCAACGATCCGCATTTCCAATGACATCCCTCATCGAAGAACTTCCCGCCGACTTGGAGCGCCGGTTCGGCGGCCTGGCGCGCCTTTACGGCGCGGCGGGGGCGCAGCGCATACGCCGGGCGCACGTTGTGGTGGTGGGCCTGGGCGGCGTGGGTTCCTGGGCGGCCGAGGCCGCGGCCCGCAGCGGCGTGGCCCGCCTGACCCTGATCGACCTCGATCACATCGCCGAATCGAACATCAACCGCCAGGTCCATGCGCTGGACAGCACGCTGGGGCAGGCCAAGGTGCAGGCCATGCGCGAACGCATCGCGCAGATTCACCCGGGCTGCCGCGTGGACGGCATCGAGGAATTTGTCGACGCCGCCAACTGGCCGGGCATCCTGGGCCTCGAAGAGGGCTTTGACCGCAAGCAGCTGGCCGTCATCGACGCCTGCGACCAGGTGAAAGCCAAAACCGCCATGGCAGCTTGGGCGATTGCCAACAAGGTGAATCTGGTCAGTGTAGGCGCCGCGGGCGGCAAGCGGCTGGCGCACCGCGTGGACATCGACGACCTGTCGCTGGTCACGCACGACCCCTTGCTGGCGCAGTTGCGTTACCGRCTGCGCAAGGAGCACGGCGGCGCACGCAAAGGCAAGATAGGTGTAGCCTGTGTCTTCAGCCGCGAGGCTGTGCTGCAGCCCGATGCCGCAGACCAAAGCGACGGCAGTCTGAACTGCCACGGCTATGGATCGGTCGTCAGCGTGACCTCGACCTTCGGCCTATGCGCGGCCGGCTGGGCACTCGACAAAATTGCGGCCTGAGTTTTTGCGAAGGCTTAAAAAATCACGCTATAATTCAAGGCTTTGCTGCCCTCGAAGCAGCAAATACCGGGATGTATCGCAAGATACGTTCTTGGGACCATAGCTCAGTTGGTAGAGCAGCGGACTTTTAATCCGTTTGTCGTGGGTTCGACCCCCGCTGGTCCCACCAGAATTTCCGGGTTCTTAGCTCAGTTGGTAGAGCAGCGGACTCTTAATCCGTAGGTCGACAGTTCGAATCTGTCAGAACCCACCAAGTACATCAAGGACTTAGCCGCAAGGCTAGGTCCTTTTTTGTTGTTCTGCTGACAAACTCCCGAAGGCGGGCTTTGCGGGCTCAAGCCGAGTAGCCCAGCAAGGGCAGCTCCATCTCCGCCTGCTTCGCCACCCGGATACAGTCTTTCATGTGCTCTTCGCCCAGGTAGCGTATCGCCGCATAGCCGACTGCGGCCGATACGATCTGGCCGGCCAGTGGCACATACTTGGCAACCTGTTTGGTGGTCAGGCGAACGCCGATCTTGGTGGCAGCCTTGATGACAAGGTCACGGCTGATAAATTTTCCGATGAGCACCGAACCTACCAGCGTGACGGCTTTTTGCACCTGGTCGCGCTTTCTGGGCTCCAGCCTGTCAAGCTGTTGGGGCGTGAGACCGAACTCCCTGTTGATTTCCGGGATGAGCCGGGACAGCATCGCCGCGTCCACCGCCCAGTCCAGCCCAGGCACCGGCACGGCACTGGCTGCGGCCGCCACCATGGCGCGCTTGTTCAGCAGTTTGCGGCTGCGTTTGACGGCGGCTTCAAGTGCCGCGTCGTCCGCGGCCATGTGCAAGGCTGAAGGCATCAATCGGGCCCTTTCACAAAATGGGTGACCCCGGCGGCGTGGTGCCGTCAAGGATCCTTTCGCCACTTTACACTGCAGCCGTCTCGATCTGTTCGGTCAGCTCAAGCCACCGTTCTTCCAGCATGTCTATTTCGCCCTCGATGGCCTTGAGGCGCTTGCCGGTCTGGGCGATCTCCGCCGGCGCGGTGGTGGTGGTCAACAGCGCTTGAAGGCTGTCGCGCTCGCTGGTGAGTGCCTTCATGCGAAGGTCGATTTTCTCGATTTCCTTGCGCAGCGGCTTGGTGGCTTCGGCCTGCTGCTGGCGGCGCTGTGCATCGAGCTTGCGTTGCTCGGGCGTCTCGCGCGGCACGGCTTTCTTTTCTTCAGCTGCCGCAGCGGGGGTAACTGACTTGGCAGCGGCAACCGGGGTCGCGCTGCCGGTCTTTTTGGCTTCCTCGCGCTGGCGTTTGGCATGGTCCAGCAGGTACTTCTGGTAGTCGTCCAGGTCGCCGTCAAAGGGGGCGACGCCGCCTTGGGACACCATCCAGAACTCGTCGCAGACGGCGCGCAGCAACGCGCGGTCGTGGCTCACCAGCATGACGGTGCCTTCAAACTCATTGAGTGCCATCGACAAGGCTTCGCGCGTGGCCAGGTCCAGGTGGTTGGTCGGCTCATCAAGCAGCAGCAGGTTGGGGCGCTGCCAGACGATCATGCACAACACCAGGCGTGCTTTTTCACCGCCACTCATGCTGCCCACGGCCTGTTTGACCATGTCTCCGCCAAAATTGAAATTACCCAGAAAGCTGCGCAAATCCTGCTCACGTGTAGGCTGGTTGCCCATCTTGCCGGCGGCGGTGACTTCCTTTACAAGGCGGATCATGTGCTCAAGCGGGTTGTCGGCCGGGCGCAGCACGTCCAGCTCCTGCTGGGCGAAGTAGCCGATGTTCAGGCCCTTGCCCTCAATCATCTCGCCGCTGATGGGCGCGAGTGCRCGCGCCACAGTTTTCACCAGTGTGGACTTGCCCTGCCCGTTGGCGCCCAGGATGCCGATGCGCTGTCCGGCCAGCACCGACTTGCTGACGTTCTGCACGATGACTGTGGGCGGCGTACCTTCCGGGGCGTCTTCAAGCGGTGGGTAGCCGAAGTAGGCGTTCTGCATCGACAGCATGGGATTGGGCAGGTTGGCCGGCTCCTTGAACTCGAAAGTGAAGTCGGCTTCAGCCAGCAGCGGGGCGATCTTCTCCATCCGGTCCAGTGCCTTGACGCGGCTTTGCGCCTGTTTGGCCTTGCTGGCTTTGGCTTTGAAGCGGGCGATGAACTTCTGCAGGTGGGCAATCTTGTCCTGCTGTTTGGAAAACGCAGTCTGTTGCAGCGCCATCTGCTCGGAACGCAAATCTTCGAACTTGCTGTAATTGCCGCCGTAGCGAGTGAGTTTTGCGCTTTCGATATGTACCGTCACGTCGGTCACGGCGTCGAGAAATTCGCGGTCATGGCTGATGACCAGCATGGTGCCCTGGTAGCGCTTGAGCCAGGCTTCCAGCCAGACCAGTGCGTCCAGATCCAGGTGATTGGTGGGTTCGTCCAGCAGCAACAGGTCAGACGGGCACATCAGCGCGCGCGCCAGTTGCAGGCGCATGCGCCAGCCGCCGGAAAAGCTGTTGACGGGGTTGTCCAGTTCGCTGACCTTGAAGCCCAGCCCCAGGATCAATGCCTGCGCGCGGGCCTGCGAGTCATGCGCGCCGGAGTCGTACAGCTCCATATACGCGTGCGCCATGCGGTCGCCGTCACCGCTGGCCTCGGCGGCCGCCACTTCGGCCTGCGCGGCCATCAGTACTACGTCGCCTTCGATGACGTATTCGGTGGCGCTTTGCTCGGTTTCGGGCATGTCCTGCGCTACTTGGGCCATGCGCCATTGCGTAGGAATCGAAAACTCACCGCCGTCCTCATGCAGCGTGCCGTTGAGCATGGCAAACAACGAGGATTTGCCCGCGCCGTTACGCCCCACCAAGCCAACGTTTTCGCCGGGGTTGAGGGTGACGGACGCACCGTCCAGAATCACTTTGGCGCCGCGGCGCAGCACGACGTTTTTAAGGGTAATCATTTAATAAAAAGCTTCAGGAAAAGTATTCGGAGCGGTGGGGCGTCGCACACGCTTGCCATGCAAGCGCTGCGCCAGTCATCCAGGCCGGGGCTGAGC
>NZ_JBFUGX010000148.1:0-7729 GCF_056402675.1 Polaromonas sp. P3_C2
CGGCGCTGGAAAAGCAGGCCTTCAACGTACAAGAGGAACTTGCATCTGCCACCTTGAGTGCTTTGAAGGAGGCCAACCAAAGCGCCATACCGGGAGATGGAATCAAATATGAAAAGGACGACCCAACTTCGATTGACTACAAAAATAGCGCAATCACCGCGGACAGCATACTGACAGTGACCATATCGAATATGGGACTTTATTCCAGTCGGCTAAAGACGACGTTCGCACCCAGATTGAATATCTCGTTTGAACTCGTAGATATAAAGACAGAAGATTCGATCTATTCGCAGTCCATCAGTTATGGCGCAGACGCCAACAAAAATTCGGATGACGAGATCACCGCCAACGCGAATTACACCTTCGCATCGTTCGAGGATGCCCTCAGTAGAGCGGGGGAGCTGGTTGAGGCGTACCGAGATGGAATCAAGAGGACGGCGCAACTCGCTGCTCAACAAATCAAAAGGGCGCATTAGGCGGCACGACCGGCGGATGTAAGCCAATTGCACTTTTCGCACGCCCATGAAAAACCTACCCCATCATTCCAGCGGACTGCCTGCGTCAACCGTTCACCTCAAACGTTAGGAATCAAGAAACACATGCTCCACGACCCGTGGCTTGGCCGATGGCTTCCGATGCTCCAGGAGTCCGTTGGCTCACAGCCGGTGCTTGAGATCGGCTGTGGAACGGGCGCAGACACGTCCACCTTGGTCGGTGCCGGCCTTTCTGTTCTCGCCTTCGATCTTTCCGCCACCTCTGTCGCCGCTGCGAGGCTCCGGGCACCTCAGGCACGCATCTCATGCCAGGACATCAGGGATCCGTTTCCCCTTCTCCCTGGCGAAGCTGGTGCCGTTGTGGCAAGCCTTACCCTGCACTACTTTCCATGGCAAGAAACCCTGGAACTTGTGAGCCGGATCAGGCAGACGCTCAAGCCGGGTGGGCTGCTCTTGTGCCGGCTGAACTCGGTCCAGGACAAGAACTTTGGAGCCACTGGGCATCCTGCCATTGAGCCCAACTACTACCTTGTTGACGGCCAGGCCAAGAGGTTCTTTGATGCGCAGGGCGTCGACGAACTGTTCGCAACCGGATGGCAGGTCTTGTCCAGGGAACACCAGACGACCAACAAGTACGTTCGCAAGAAAGCGTTGTGGGAAGTCGTGGTCCAACGCGGCGCCTGATCCACCGTTCCAGCGGACCACCTTCGGCGGCCGCTGAACTCAAACCTTAGGCATCGCGAGGGCTCTTCGGCAACTGCAGCGCCTCATCATTGTCTCTCTCGCACCCAGGTGAGTCACTACGCGCAGAATTGGCGCGGGCATATCGCCCGTGAGAACCACAGGAAACATGAATGTTTACGCTTGACACCTGCTGCACCTTGGTGCCGTATTTCGAGGTCCAAGACGGACAACTTGACGCTTTCAAAGCTCTGGCGCAGAAGCTCGTCGCCAAGACGGGCACGGAGCCGGGTTGCCTGCACTACGCCTTCTCTTTCAGCGGCAACGTCGCCCACTGTCGCGAGGGATACGTAGACGCAGCCGCCCTGCTCGCACATCGTGAGAACGTTGCTGAATTGCTTGGCCAAGCGCTGAAGATCGCAAAGATCGTCAGGTTCGAGGTCCACGCGCCAGAAGCGGAGATCGATAAGCTTCGCGGCCCGATGGCATCGCGCAATCCACAGTTCTTCGCGCTCGAAGAAGGCATTCGCCGTAGCAGCGAGGCCTAACCCTTGAATCGAGAGGACCGCCTTCGGCAGCCTATCATCTCAAACGTTATGCGTACTGAACTCGCCGCACTGGTGCCACGTCACAAGAGTGATCTGCAAGTCGCACGTGATGTTGCGGGTCGCAGCTTCGCCGAAGTTGAACCCATTGTTCCCKCACTTCTAGAGTGGACCCAGGACCGCAATTGGCCGGTGGCCACGATCCTCTGTCCGTTCTTTGCGAGCATAGGCGTACCGCTCGTCCCCTACCTGCGTCGAGTCTTCGCCACGGACGACGAAAGCTGGAAGTACGAAGTCATTGTTTCCATCATCCGGCTGTCGTCGGAGTTGTGTTCGGCCTTGTCAAAGGATCTTCGGCGCATGGTTGACAGCCCGACAGCTGCTGAGGAGAAGGAAGAAGTGAATGTCGCGGCGTCGGAAGCATTGGAATCTCTCGCCGGTGATGGCAACGCATAACATGTCAATCGACACGGACCCGCAACGGCAGAAGGCGGCTTCGCCACTTGTGTTGGTGGTCCGATCATTTTTACGTTAGTTCCCACAGAGGGCTAGTGTTTGCGGCTGTGTTTGAGCAGATGCACTGGGTCATGGCCAGCTCGGCTTGGCGGACATATGCCAAGGCCTCATCAAGGCCGCAGGCCCCGCAGCGCCAGCCGGCTTTCAAAGCGTCGTTGCTCGCCTGTTACCGGGTCCGTGAACGCAATGGACTTGGCCAGCAACTGCAGCGGATAGCGATAATCGTCTTCCGGTGTCACTTCGACCGGCGGATACATGCGGTCATTCAGCAGTGGCAGGCCGAGCGCATTCATGTGTACGCGCAGCTGGTGCTTCTTGCCCGTTACGGGGTTGAGGGCATACAGCGCGTGGTCGCCGCGTACCTCGATCACATCGATCTGCGTGTGGCTGTTGGGCTCACCCGTTATTTCACGCTGCCGGAAAAAAGGTTCGTCTTCGACGATGCGGCTTTTGCGTGTGAGGGGAAAGCCAATATCGCCGCGCCATGGCGCCACGGCTTCGTAATGCTTCGTGACCTCATGCCGGCGGAACAATGACTGGTAGGCATCACGCTCCGCCGGGTTGACGGAGAACAGCACCAGGCCTGCGGTTTCACGGTCGATGCGGTGAATCGGCACCAGGCCGTCGATGCCGAGCCGGTTTTTCAGGCGCACCAGCAGGGTCTCCTGCAGGTAGTGGCCGGAGGGCGTCACAGGCAAGAAATGCGGCTTGTCGGCCACGACAAGGTGTTCGTCCTGAAACAGCACGGACTCTTCAAACGGAATGCGGGGTTCTTCGTCCAGTGCGCGGTAGTAGTACACGCGCATGTGGCCACGGTAGGGGCGTTCGGCGGTGACGGCTTCACCGAATTCATCGACCACCAGGCCGTCCTGCATGCGTTGCAACCATACCTCGCGCGAGATGGCCGGAAAGCGTTCAACAAGAAAGTCTGTGATGCTGGGCCAGCTGCCGGCCGGCAGGCCGACGCAACTGGGGCTGATGCCGGCCCGCGTGGCCAAACCATGCAGCCCGAGCTTGGGTGTTTTGCTCACACCCGCGCAGCCGCAAGATCACGCACGCACAAACACGACGTCCCAGACGCCATGCCCCAGCTTGATGCCGCGGTTTTCAAATTTGGTCAATGGGCGGTAGGCTGGCTTGGGGGCATAGCCACCAGCACTGCTGTCTGCCGTATTTTTCAACAGCGGCTCGGCGCCCAGTACTTCCAGGATCTGTTCGGCATAGGGTTGCCAGTCGGTCGCGCAATGCAGGTAGCCGCCGGGCTTGAGGCGGGCCGCGAGTTTGGTGATCAGCGGTGGCTGGATCAGCCGGCGCTTGTTGTGTTTTTTCTTGTGCCAGGGGTCCGGGAAAAAGATGTGCGCGCCGTCGAGGCTGGCGCGGGGGAGCATGTCGTCAATCACTTCGACCGCATCGTGCTGCAGGATGCGGATGTTGGACAGCTTCTGTTCGTCGATGCGTTTGAGCAGGGCGCCCACGCCGGGCGTATGCACTTCGCAGCAAAGGAGGTTCTTTTCGGGCATCAGTGCGGCAATGTGCGCCGTGGCCTCGCCCATGCCAAAACCTATTTCAAGGATCGTGGGAGCGTTGCGCCCAAAGGCCTTTTCAAAATCCAGTGGTGCATCGGCATACGGCAGCAAAAACTTCGGGCCCACATCGGCAAAGGCCTTGGCCTGGCCCGCGGTGGTGCGGCCGGTGCGGCGCACAAAGCTGCGGATGTTGTGGGGAGGATGGGTGTCGGCGGGCGCGCCTTCGGGTGAGGCAGGCGGCACAGGGGGAGAGGTTTGAATCACCCTGTGATTTTAGTCGCCCAGAGCGGCACGGCCAGTTGTAGCCAGGCGGCGGGTGTCGCTGCGTTGGCTATACGCTCAACCTCCAGCCCCAGCGTTTGGCCGGCCTGGACCAGCAGCGCCAGGGGGCGGGCGGTGTCCAGCGGCTGGGCGCCGTTCTGCTTGGACAGTTTTTCGCCGTTCGGGCCCAGCACCAGCGGCGTATGCAGGTAACGCGGCAGCGGCAGGCCGAGTGCGCGCTGCAGCAGGATTTGCCGCGCGGTGTTGTCGGCAAGGTCTTCGCCGCGGACGATGTCGGTGATGCTCTGGGCTGCGTCGTCTACCACCACGGCCAGCTGGTAGGCCCAGAGGCCGTCCGCCCGTTTGAGGACAAAGTCGCCGACCTCACGGCTGACGTTTTGCATCTGTGTGCCCAGGCGGCGGTCATCCCAGCTGATTTCGGCCTGTGCGGCGGCCGCTGGCGTGGCATCAGTTGCTATTAAATTTATAGCTGCTCGCGCAAGTTCTGATTGGGCCAGGGCACTATTTGGCACATAATTTGGCGTCAAAAACCGCCACGCACGTGCAGCACGGCCATGCAGCCCGTTGCGGCAGGTGCCCGGGTACACCAGTTCGCCATGGCGTTCGCGTGGCTRCCCGGACGCGGCCAGCGCCCGCGCAATGTCCTGCCGTGTGCAGGCACAGGAGTAGGCCAGGCCGCGGGTGACCAGTGAATCCAGGGCGTTCTGGTACAGGGCGCCGCGTTGTGACTGGTAAACCGGTGCTTCATCGGGTACCAGGCCGCAACAGGCGAGTTGTTCAAGAATGACGCGATCCGCGCCAGGCACGCAGCGCGGGGTATCGACATCTTCGATGCGTACCAGCCAGCGGCCACGGTGCGCCCGGGCATCCAGCCAGCTGGCCAGGGCCGCTACCAGCGAACCCGCGTGAAGCGGGCCTGTGGGCGAAGGGGAAAATCTACCTTTGTAGCCCGAGGCCATAAGCAGAAGGAACTATGAGAAGGCTAACCTGGCGGCCGCCGCGCCGGGCCGCCCCAAGCAAGGCCAGCCCCTACTTCAGGTGACAGGGGCAGCGAGCCGCCGCAGGCACGCGAAGCGACAAGCGTGGGGGCTAACAAATTTCGAGGGCCATCTCAAGGCCCGAGACAAAGCCGTCTTCGACACGGTGGCCGAGGCACCAGTCGCCGCAGGCGCCAATGCGCGATTTGGCGTCCCAGGCGTGGGTTTTGCCCAGCGGTTGCTGCGTTTGGGCGTGGCGCCAGCGGTGCACCGCCGCGTGTGACGGCTGGGCGCGGATGCCCGTCACTTCTGTGAAGGCCTTCAGCAGCTTGGCCTTGACGCGCTCGGCATCGTCTTCCAGGTGGCGTTCCGACCATTCCGGGCTTGCCTGCACGGTCCAGCGTTCGATCGGGCTGCGCCCAGGCTTGGACGATTCCCGCGCCAGCCAGGCAATGCGGTGGTGCGTGCTGCGCGCTGCATTCCAGTGGGGCCCCAGGTGCGCCATCGTGGGCTGCATCGCCTGCGGAAAGGCCAGCATCAACGTCCAGCAGGGCGCAACGCTAACCTCGGACAGCTCGGCCACCAGGGGCTTGGCCTGTTGTGAACTGAGCAACAGGGCCTGCGCCTGCGAAGACGGCACCGCCAGAATGACGGTATCAAAACCCGAATGGACGCGGCTGTCTGCGCCGGGCCCTTCGGTTTGCAATTGCCACTGGCTGGCGTGCAGCTTGTCGGGTTCGATCCGCATGACTTCAGTTTCCAGCGCTAGCTGGCCGGCAGCATCGAGGGGCTGGGCCCACAGCCGCACCAGTGCGTTCATGCCGGGTGAGGCGACCCAGTGGGCTTCCTTGGGCGGCAGCGCCGAGGCCACGACACGGCCGAGTTCATCGAGGATGCGCACGGTGTTGGCGCTCCAGGGCCGGACCAGCCCGGTAGCGGTGGTCAGGGCTTTTTCAAAGCGCGCGTCCCGCACGGTGAAATATTGCGTGCCGTGGTCAAAACCGCCGAATTCGCTTTCGCGTGTGGCCATCCGGCCGCCGGCGCCCCGGCTTTTTTCAAACACGGTGACGCGGTGCCCGGCCTGCACCAGGGTGCGGGCGCAGGCAATGCCCGCAATGCCTGCGCCTATGACGGCAATGCGGCGCGGAGCCGCGGATTCAGGGGATCGGATGGATTTTTTTGTCATATCTTTGTACTTTGTGCGGTTTGACGAATGGGCGTACTGCGGATCATTCAAGTGATTTGCGGCGTCCCGGCGTATGTCATCACATCTCAACCATAAACGAAAACTTTAAGAACCTGTTTCAAGCACACTCTACACGCAGCCGCAGCGCATGCGCAGATATTGCGTGCCACTACGGGTTTTCATGCAGACTGGTCACGCTCCAGCAGGGCTTTTCGTGTGGCGGGATTTTCCAGTTGCTTCAGCCACCACTGCAGCGCCCGCCCGCCATGGCCGTCCACGACGCGCAGCCACGCATAGCTCATGGGCACGAGGCGTGGGGCTCGCTGCATTTTTTTCTCGACCAGCCTCCCGGTGGCGACATGCGGACGCGCAAGGTATTCAGGCAAAAAGCCGCCGCCCAGTCCCCGCAGTTGGGCCTGCAGTTTTTCCTGCATGCCGGGCACCGTAAAAATGTCCTGGCCGCCGAGCAGGCCCACAGTGATGCCGCTGCCACGCTGCACGGAATCCGCCACGGCCACGGCCCGGTGGGGCATCAGCATCGCATCCGTTATCGGTTCAGCAGCTTTTGCCAGTGGGTGATGGGGCGCCACGGCATAAATGAAATGAATGCTGCCCAGTGTCTTGTGTTGCACCGAGGTATTGACGGATGGTTCCATGGCCACCCCGATGGCCAGGTCTGCCTGGCCGGAGGTAAGCGCTTCCAGCGTGCCCGACAGCGCTTCTTCGCGAATCCGCAGGCGTGTGGGTGGGTTCAGGGCAAAAAAAGCTTCGCACAGTTCCATCACGGTGGTGCGCGAGATCACGCTGTCCACAGCCAGCGTGAGCTGCGGTTCCCAGCCGGTGGCGACGCGCTTGACGCGATTGGCCACGGCGTCGAGTTCGGCCAGCAGGCGGTTGCCTTCACGCAGCAATTCCTTGCCGGCCTCGGTCAGTTTGGCCTGGCGCGAAGAGCGGTCAAACAGCAGCACATCGAGGGCATCTTCCACCTGGCGGATGCGGTAGGTGAGGGCGCTGGGAACCAGGCCCAGCTCGCGTGCCGCAGCCGCCATGCTGCCGGTCCGGTGCACGGCGCCAATCAGGCTGAGGCTCTCCGGGGTCAGGGCGTCGCGAATCCGGTTATTGGTCATTGGGGGAAATATCATTCAAATAATTTGAATGATGCCATCAAAACGCAGCAATGAAAAGTGGGCTGCCCGCGCCTACATTGGAGTCATTGCAACGCAGTTCAACGCACCTTGAAAGGAGCACCTCATGATGACTTTAAGAACATCCGGCGAACGCGGTTACGCCGATCACGGCTGGCTCAAATCTTTTCATTCCTTTTCGTTTGCCGGCTATTACGACCCGGCCCACATGGGTTTTGGCAACCTGCGGGTCATCAATGAAGACCRCATTGCCGCCGGCCGCGGCTTCGGCACCCACGGCCACAAGGACATGGAAATCATCAGCTATGTGCTGAGCGGTGAGTTGGCGCACAAGGACAGCATCGGCAACATCAAGGGCATCCCGCCCGGTGATGTGC
>NZ_JBFUGX010000149.1:0-7702 GCF_056402675.1 Polaromonas sp. P3_C2
ATTGAAGGCCATGGCGGCATTGAAGGCCATGGCGGCTCCTGGCGGTTTTACGGGGAGCAAGCCCCTAATTGTCACGATTAGCTTGATTATGAACTCACCGATTGTGGGCTATTCAACACTTAATCAAAAACCTACATTGCCCTCCTCAGCAACATTTTTTAGGGGCAAGACCATGAATGCAAAGATTGACTTCAAACGTATCTGGATGATCACCGGCGCGGCGCGCGGCATTGGCGCGCGCATTGCCGAAGCGGCGCTGGCGCACGGTGACGCGGTGGTGGCCACTTCGCGCGACGCCGCCTCAGTGCAAAAAAGATTTCCCGCCAGCGCTGCGCTGCTGGCATTGCCGCTGGATGTGACCGACGAAGCACAGGCGGCGGCCGCCGTKCAAGCCGCGTTGGCACGTTTTGGCCGCATCGACGTGCTGGTCAACAACGCGGGCTATGGCCTGCTGGGCGCGGTGGAAGAAGCCACCGGCGACGAGGTGCGGCGCCTGTACGAAACCAATGTGTTCGGCCTGCTGAACGTGACACGCGCTGTGCTGCCGGCCATGCGTGCGCGCCGCAGCGGCCACGTCATCAACATCTCGTCGCTGGGTGGTTACCAGTCGGGCCCGGGCTTTGGCGTGTACTGCTCAACCAAGTTTGCGGTGGAAGGCCTGACCGAAGCGCTGCATGGCGAACTGGCACCGCTGGGCATTCACGTCACCACCGTGGAGCCCGGTTACTTCCGCACCGACTTCCTGGACAACGCCTCACTTGCGGTGTCGCCGCGCATTCTGGACGACTACGCCCAAAGCGCAGGCAGGGTGCGCGAAGCTGCTAAAGAGATCAACCACAACCAGGCGGGCAACCCGCTGCGCCTGGCGCAGGCGATGCTGAAGCTGGTGGAGGCCGACACCCCACCGCTGCGCCTGCCGATGGGCACCGACACGCTGAAAGTGATTGCAGACAAGCATGCGTTTGTGGAGGCCGAGGTGAAGGCCTGGAAGGCGCTGTCGGCTTCGACGGATTTTCCGAAAGAAGCGCTGATGGCCTGAGTTTTTCAATGTCCTGTTGACTTGGCCCCTGGGTCCGCCTTCATGATGCTGAAAGTTCAAAAGCAATGCTGAAGCAACCCAGAGGTCTCTCATGAATTCTCCCCGCGCACACCCAGGCGCCTCCGAAGCGGCCAGGCGGCTTGGCGTATCGATCAAAGCCTTGCGGCTGTATGAACAGCGCGGCCTGGTAACACCGGAGCGCGCCGCCACCGGCTACCGGATTTATGGTCCCGACGCGATGGCGCGTGCCGCCGAGGTGGTGACGCTGCGCAAGTTGGGCCTGAGCCTGGCTCAGGTGGCAGAGGCTTTTGTGGGTGACCCGCAAAGCCTGGAGCCTGCGCTTGCCTTGCACGAGGTGGCGCTCGAATCGCAAGTGAGCGAACTCGTAGACACGATAGGCAAGGTCCGCACGTTGCGTGCGGACCTTCTTCGCGGCAGGGCGCCGGGCCAGGGGGAGCTGGCGCGTGTGCTTCATCCTTATGCCAAATTCAGCGTGGGTTTTGAGTTGCCCTGGCCCTGGGGCGGCGAGTGGTTTGAGCTTGCCGGCATACGCCCACTGAACTACATCATCGGGCCGCTTGGCAGCGGCAAGACTCGTTTGGCGATGCTGCTGGCTGAGCGGCTGCCGAATGCGGTCTTTCTGGGTTTGGACCGGCTGGACAACACGGACAAGGATGCTGCATTGAAGCAGCGTGTTGACAGGACACTGGCGTGGCTGGTGGATGAAGGAGCTGTAGCCTCGGAAGCACTGACCGCGCTGCTGGCGGGACTGGAAGCCGAAGGGCCCGCCGTCTTTGTGGTCGACATGGTGGAGCAAGGGCTGGACCAGGCCACGCAGGAAGCGCTCATCATCTACCTGCGCCAACGCGCCGGGCTTGGCGCACGCCCGCTTTTCCTGATGACACGTTCGTCGTCGATTCTGGATCTGGCGGCGATGGGCGCGGAGGAAGCCGTCATCCTTTGCCCGGCCAACCACAGCCCGCCGGTTCGCGTCGCGCCCTATCCCGGCGCGCCGGGCTACGAGGCGGTGATGACCTGCCTGGCGACACCGGAGGTCAGGGCACGCACGGCGGGCATGGTGGCCACGATTCCCAAAAAGGCTTGACGGTTCAGCGTCGTTTTCACGCGGCGCAGCGCACCAGTTTCTTCGCTGGCCACATTCGCACCACCAGTGCTGCCGCACCCGATACCGCGGCCATCACGCACACGCCCTGCCAGCCGGCGTGCGCCAGCACCACGCTACCCAGCCACGCACCGCCGGCCATGCCGCTGAACATGCCGATGAACAGCACCGCATTGAGCCGGCTGCGCGCGGCGGGTTCAATGCCGTAGACGATGGTCTGGTGAGCAATCAGCGTGGCCTGCGCGCCCAGGTCAAACACCACTGCACCCAGCGCAATGAGCCACAGCTGGTTGGGGCCACAGGCCATGGCGATGAAAGCGGCGGCGACCAGCACAGCGCCCAGCCGGGTGACGACTTCAGGGCCTTTGCTGTCGGCGATGCGGCCGGCCAGCGGTGCTGCGAGCGCACCGGCGGCACCGGCCACACCGAAGGCGCCAGCGGCGCCGCTGCCCAGGTTGAAGGGCTCGGCGTGCAGCATGATGGCCAGCGTGGACCAGAAGGCGCTGAAGCCGATGCTGATCAGGCCCTGTGCGGTGGCCGCGCGGCGCAGCGCGCCGTGGCGCTTCCACAGCGTGGCAAGCGAGCCTAGCAGCGCCAGGTAGGGCAGCTGCGTGGTCGGCTCAAAGCGCGGCAGCCGCCGCCACACCGCCACGCCCAGCAGCGCAATGCTGAGGGCCGCGCCCACAAACATGCTGCGCCAGCCGAACTGCTCAGCCACGACGCCGGCCACCACGCGCGACAGCAGGATGCCCAGCAACAGGCCGGTCATCACCGTGCCCACGGTTTTGCCGCGACGGGCTTCGGGTGCGAGTGTGGCGGCGGCCGGCACGATGTCTTGCGCCAGCGTGGCCGCAAGACCGATCGCGAGGCTGGCCAGTGCGAGCACCGCCACGGACGGCGCGGCGGCGGCGAGCAGCAACGCCAGCACCAGAGCGGCGGCCTTGCCGAGGATGATGCGCCGGCGGTCATAGCGATCGCCCAGCGGCGCGAGGAGTCCTATGCCCAGCGCATAACCGAGCGTGGTCAGCGTGGGCACCAGGCCGATGGCGGCGGGCGTGGACTGGAACTCAGCAAGCAGCAAGGCCAGCATGGGCTGGCTGTAATAGAGCGAGGCTGCGGCCAGGCCGGCACCGGTGGCGAGCAGGAGAATCAATGGGAACGGCAAGCCGGGCCCGGTCTGGTCATGCGTATTAGCTGTAGAAGTCATGAGGAAAATCCCGATTTGAGGCAGGATGCGAGTATGCGGGTGAGGTTTTGCGCTGTGAAGGCTGCTATTGGGCACAATGGTCATACGCAAAACGCATAAGCAACCTGGGGTACCTCATGAAAACCGCACCGGACCGGATCGAACTCATGCAGACCTTTGTGCGCATCGTGGAGGCGGGCAGCCTGTCCGCCGCCGCAGCGCAGATGAACGCCACGCAACCCACAGTCAGCCGGCGCCTTCAGGCGCTGGAACGTTCGCTGGGCCTGAAGCTGCTGCAGCGCTCCACCCACGCGATGAAACTGACGGAGGGTGGCGAGCGCTGCTTTGCCCGTGCCAAGGAGCTGCTGGGCAACTGGGGGGCTTTTGAGGCCGACCTGCGCGGCACACAGGAAGTGCCGGAGGGCACGCTGCGTGTGGTGGTACCGCATGCGCTGGGCCAGCAGCAGCTGGTGGGGCCGGTGGTCGACTATTTGCGGCGCCACGAACGCGTCACGGTGGAGTGGCTGCTGCATGACGGCACGCCCGACTTCATCACGCAGGGCATCGACTGCGCGGTGCATGTGGGCACGGTGGAAGACCCCTCCCTGGTGGCTGTGAAGATCGCTGAAGTCCGGCGCATCGTGGTGGCAGCGCCCTCATTGCTGCAAAACAAACCGCCGCCGCTGCATCCCACCGGTCTGCAGGCCCTGCCCTGGCTGGCCCTGCAAACGTTCTACCGCAACGAGGTGGTGCTGATCCGCCGCCACGCCGACCAGCGCCGCGAAGAGCACCGCTTTGCAATACAGCCGCGCCTGGGCACGGACAGCCTGTTTGCCCTGCGCAACGCCACGCTGCTGGGCCTGGGCGCAAGCATCGCTTCGACCTGGCTGGTGGCGGGCGACGTGGCCGAAGGCCGGCTGCTGCACCTGGCGCCGCAGTGGTGTGCTGAGCCCCTGCCGGTCTACCTGATCTACCCCTATTCGAATTTTTATCCGGCCAAGCTGCGCCGCTTTATCGAAGCACTGCGCGAGGGATTGCCCAAGGGCATGGGCCTGCCGGCCCGCGAGGACGGGGCCGGCGCAGCCTGATCGCAGCGCCTGGGAGAGGTCAGGCGCCGGCCGTGTTGCCGGCCTGCTCTTGCAGCCATGAGGCAAACGCTTCAACGGCGCGATTACTGTGGGCGGCAGCTGATCGTTGGCAAAGGTAATAGCCGCGCGCGATCAGGACCCGGGTGTCGAAGGGCAGGACCAGCTTGCCGCTTTCGAGTTCGCTCTCGATGAGGCACGGCTGGATGACGATGGCTCCCATGCCGGCGCATGCCGCGACGATGAGGTTGTTGCCCAGATCGAACCCCGGGCCCAATGCTGGCTTGGGCTGCTTTAAACCTGCACCCTCCATCCACACGGCCCAGTTGTCGGGGTAGTTGATATGATGAAGAAGGGTATGCGCCGCGAGATCCCGCGGATGCTGAATGCTTCGCGCAAGTGYGGGTGTGCATGCGGGCGTGATCTCGTTGCCCAGCAGATAGCATCCACGGATACCGCGTGGCCACCTCCTTCCGGGACGCCTGAGCGCGATCCACAGGTCCACGTCGTCGCGCTTGAAGTCCTCGTCGAAATGAAATTGGCGCAGCTCCACCTCAACATTGGGATTCAAGGACTTGAATTGCGCGAGCCTGGGGACCAGCCAGCGCGTTCCGAGGGTTGGTATGACGCTCACCCGCACTTTGTGTTGCGATGACTCTCCGCCGAACTGGGTGACCGCCGCCTCCAGCCCGGCGACATGGGTTTCGACCAGCTTCTGGAATTCGCGCCCGCGGACTGTGGGCACAACGCCCGCCTGCTGACGGTCGAACAGGCTGCAGCCGAGCCGTTGTTCCAGGCGCAGGATGGCCTGGCTGACGGCGCCCTGCGTGACAGAGAGAACTTCCGCCGCGCGGCGAAAACTCCCCAATTGGCAGACCCCAAGAAACGCGTGCAGTTCGGCCAGCGACGGCGACTTGAATTTCATGGCCCTATTAGATCATCTAATCAGCAGCTTTGAAATTGTCGTTTGTCGCGCAGCACTCGCGGCGCCACACTACCCGCCATGAGCCAAACCATGTCCCGCGCCGAACCCGTCAAAGTCGTCCGACCCGTCGTTGATCCCATCGCACTGGTGTGCGACTCCCCCCACAGCGGCACCTACTATCCGCAGGACTTCGATTTTTCCATTGAATTGCAGCAACTGCGGCAATGCGAAGACACGCTGATCGAGCAACTTTGGGACGCGGCGCCGCTGGTCGGCGCGACGCTGGTGCACGCGACGTTTCCGCGCAGCTATATCGACCCCAACCGCAGCGAGGACGACATCGACCTTGCGATGCTGGACGGAGAGTGGGCTGAGCCAGTGGCCCCTTCTCAACCCTGCCTGCGGCTGGGTAACGGCCTGGTGTTCAGCAAGACTCCGACACTACAGCCGATCTACAGCCGCCGGCTTCATGCCAGCGAAATCAAACACCGGATTGAAAGCTGCTGGCGGCCGTATCGCCATGCGCTGGAGGACGCGCTGGCCCAGTCAAGCACCCCGCAGGGTGAACGGTGGCACCTCAACCTCCATTCCATGCCGAGCAACGCGTATGTGCGCCTGGGGTTGCCGGACAAGCCGCTGGCCGACATCGTGCTGGGCAACCTGCATGGCGCCAGCTGCAGCGCGGCTTTCGCTGACTTCGTCGGGGACGAGTTCAAGCGGCAAGGCTACACCGTCGCACTGAACGACCCCTATGCGGGGCAAGACCTGGTGCGCACTCTTGGCCGGCCCGCACACGGACAGCACAGCCTGCAGATCGAAATCAACAGGTCGCTCTACCTCAACGAAACAACACGCGAGCCGAAGCGGCAGTTTCCTGAACTCAAGAAGCGCATTCACCTGGTGCTGCAGGCCATCGCGGGGTACATCAGGGAAGAAACCACTCACCCGAAACGCCACGTCAACATCAAGGACACAGCATGATCACCATCCCAAGCCGTCGCAAATTCCTGGGCATAGCGGCCGGCGCGGCGAGCGCGGTGGCGTGCCCGGCATTCAGCCAGCCGCAGGCTTACCCGAGCCGTCCCATTACCCTCATCGTGCCGTTCCCGCCGGGCGGGGCGGTGGACATCTCAGCACGCGCCATGGCCGACAAACTGGGCAGGCTGCTGGGCCAGCCGGTCGTGATCGACAACAAGGCCGGCGCAGGTGGCGCCATTGGCACCGGCATTGTTGCAAAGGCCGCGCCCGATGGCTATACGCTGGTCGTCACTTCGCAGTCGACCCATGTGGTCAATCCGGCGGTGTCACCCAACCTGCCTTATGACGCAGTGAACGATTTCGCCTACATCACGCTGATCGACAGGCTGCCGAACGTGCTGGTCGCCAGCGCCAAGCTCCCGGTCAAGACCTTTGCCGAATTTGTACGCTACGCCAAGGCCAACCCCGGCAAATTGAACTACGCATCGTCGGGCAACGGCTCGGTGGCACACCTGAGCATGGAGCTGCTCAAGTCGAAGCTGGGCCTGTTCATCACGCACATTCCCTACCGGGGCGCCGGACCGGCACTGACGGATCTGCTCTCGGGGCAGGTTCAGCTGACGTGGAACAACCTGCCCTCCAACCTGGCCATGCTGCAGAGCGGAAGCCTGCGCGCACTGGCCGTCGCCTCGCCGCTGCGCGCACCGCAGTTGCCTGATGTTCCCACCTTCGACGAACTCAAGCTGCCCGACCTGAACCTCACGTCGTGGACGGGGTTGGCAGCGCCGGCAAAAACGCCGGAGGCCATCATCCAGAAACTCTACGACGCGGTACGCACCATTCTTCGCGACAAGGACACGCTGGAAGCCTGGCGCAAACGCGGTGCGATGCTGCCCGAGAACGTGCGCCCCGCCGAATACCGGCAGGAAGTCATTCAACGCATCCGGTTCTTCAAGGATGTCGCTCAGGCCAACAAGATTGTTCTGGAATAGCCGCGCATGAACCTTCACCACCCCACCACGCTGCCGCAGCCAGACGGTTGACGCGCACATACACGCACCTGTGAGTTGCTGCCCCGTGGAAGACGAAATCTTCTCGGGCCYGGGCGAACTTTGCCCGCGAATATCCATACGGCGGTGATTGGGCTCCCGCTATCTATAGAAAACTTTGAGGAGTGAGGAATGAATTACAAGATGATCTGCCTGGCAGCGGTTGCTGCCGGTGCAATAGCACCCGTTGCCGCGTTGGCGCAAAGCACGGTAACGATCTACGGGAAGATGGATACGAGCTTCGAGAACTCGAAGACCGGCTCGGTCTCGCAGACGCTCATCACGGGCAACGCGTCCCGGTTCGGCTTCAAGGGAAC
>NZ_JBFUGX010000150.1:0-7702 GCF_056402675.1 Polaromonas sp. P3_C2
CTTTTCCGACGGCAAGCTCTACAGCCAGATCAAGGACCCGCGCCACCTGGGCCGCAAGGTGATGAACGAATTCGTGAAAGCCGGCGCGCCCGCCGACATCCTGTTCGAGGCGCATCCGCACATCGGCACCTTCAAGCTGGTGAAGGTGGTCGAGAACATGCGCGCACAGATCGTCGCGCTGGGCGGCGAGATCCGTTTTGAGCAGYGCGTGACCGACGTGCTGATCGAGGACGGCCCGCAAGGCAAACAGCTGCGCGGCCTCACGGTACTGGACCAGGCCACMGGCCAAAGCCACGAGATGCGCGCCGACCAGGTGGTGATGGCGCTGGGCCACAGCTCGCGCGACACCTTCGCCATGCTGTACGAGCGCGGCGTATACATCGAGGCCAAGCCTTTTTCCATCGGCTTTCGGGTCGAGCACCCACAGGGCATCATCGACCGCGCGCGCTGGGGCCGCCATGCCGGTCACCCCTCACTGGGCGCGGCGGAATACAAGCTGGTGCACCACGCCAGCAACGGCCGCTCGGTCTACAGTTTTTGCATGTGCCCAGGCGGCACGGTGGTGGCCGCCACCTCGGAGCCCGGCCGCGTGGTGACCAACGGCATGAGCCAGTACTCGCGCAACGAGCGCAACGCCAATGCCGGCATCGTGGTGGGCATAGACCCGCGCGACTACCCCGGCTTCGAGGCGGGCGACGCGCTGGCCGGCATCGCACTACAGCGCCAGCTCGAATCACACGCGTTTGTATTGGGCGGCAGCAACTACCAGGCGCCGGCGCAGCTGGTGGGTGACTTCGTGGCGGGCCGCCCCTCGACCGCGCTGGGCAGCATCACTCCGTCCTACAAGCCGGGCGTGACCATCGGCGACCTGTCGTCTGCCCTGCCTGCGTATGCGATCGAGGCCATGCGCGAAGCCTTTCCCGTGTTCGGCAAAAAAATCAAGGGCTTTGACACCCACGACGCGGTGCTGACCGGCGTGGAAACGCGCACTTCCTCGCCGATCCGCATCAGCCGCGGCGAAGACCTGCAAAGCGTCAACGTGCGCGGCCTCTACCCGGCCGGCGAAGGCGCCAGCTACGCCGGCGGCATTTTGTCGGCCGGCGTGGATGGCATCAAGGTTGCGGAGGCCCTGGCGCGCAGCGTGCTGCAGGATGCCGAACAACAACGGATGGCCGCGTGATGGGCCAGGACTTTCACTACTACGAGCCCTCGAAAGGCCACGGCCTGCCGCACGATCCCTTCAATGCCATGGTGGGGCCACGCCCCATTGGCTGGATTTCGTCGCAGGACGCCAGGGGCCAGCTCAACCTGGCACCCTACAGCTTTTTCAATGCCTTCAACTACACGCCGCCCATCATCGGTTTCGCCAGCATTGGCGCCAAAGACAGCCTGCACAACATCCGCGAAACCGGCGAGTTCGGCTGGAACCTGGCAACGCGGGCGCTGGCCGAGGCCATGAACCGCTCCTGCGCGATGGTGCCGCCCGAGGTCAACGAGTTCGAGCTCGCCGGCCTCACGCCCGTGGCCTCGCAACGCATTGCCGTGCCGCGCGTACAGGAAAGCCCGGTTTCTTTTGAGTGCAAGTTAACCCAAATCCTGCAGTTGCAGGGCGCCAACGGCGTGCCGGTTCCCACCTGGCTGGTCCTGGGTGAAGTCGTCGGCGTGTACATTGCAAGGCATCTGCTCAAAGACGGCATTTACGACACGGCGGCTGCCGAGCCGATTCTTCGCGGCGGTGGCCCGGCCGATTATTTCGCCGTCACCCCCGACAACCTCTTTCGCATGTTCAGGCCCCGCTGAGCTTTCTGAACACCCCGCCACACCATCTTTTCACCCCATACACATGACCGAAACCACCACACCCTCCCCACGTGCCAAACGCCCCCGGCCGGCCAACCCGCAGCAGCAACAGCAGCGCCCACGCGAAGTCCACCCCGTGCTGGAAAAGCTGTTCGAGCTCTACCCAAAAATGTTCGGCGCACAGTTCCTGCCGCTCAAGCTGGGCGCTTTCCAGGACCTGCTGGCGGAAAACCCCGAAGCGTTCAAGCGCGACGAACTGAAAGTGGCGCTGGGCCTGCATGCCCGTTCCACGCGTTACCTCGAATGCGTGGCGGCCGGCCACCCGCGCCACAACCTGCAGGGCGAGCCCGTCGAGCCGGTGGCGCCCGAGCATGTGCACCACGCGATCATGGAGGTGTTCCG
The DNA here is from genome assembly GCF_056402675.1 of Polaromonas sp. P3_C2. Taxonomy (NCBI): domain Bacteria; kingdom Pseudomonadati; phylum Pseudomonadota; class Betaproteobacteria; order Burkholderiales; family Comamonadaceae; genus Polaromonas; species Polaromonas sp. P3_C2. Next base: position 2,203 of record NZ_JBFUGX010000150.1, read on the forward strand.
GCGGCGCCAGGCGCGTTCAAAGGAAGACCTGCGTCCCAAAGTGCGTATGCGCCTCATCGAGGCCATTGAAGCATCCGGCTTGAGCCGCGAAGAGTACGCGGAATGCACCCGCACGCAGGATGAGGTGTCGAACACCTTGCAGGAGGAGGCTTTTGCGGAGATGGCCGAGCAAACCGCCAAACGCGAAGCACTGATGCGCGCCTTTGAGGCCAGTGGGAAAACGGCGGCGGAATTTGCCGAGATGTACGGTCTGGACCTGGCGGAAGTGGCACAAGCCATAGAGCGGGTACAGCGAAGCCGCCAGGCCTGAGGCTCCCACTGCAGCCTCAGTCAATCAGCAAATCAATAGAGCGAGCGGCCGAAACGCTCAAAGCGGGGTTGCCACTTCTCCAGGATGTCCGCCGACACCAGGATCCGCTCAGCACGCCCGATCAGCAGGTTACGCGGCACCAGGCCTATGTAGCGCGAATCTGCGCTGTTGTCGCGGTTATCACCCAGCATCAGGTACTGATCAGCGGGAATCGTGATCGGTCCCCAGCTGTCCTTGGCCTTCACACCGGCCAGCCACTGGATTTCATGTTGCTCCTGGGCTGTGGCTTCCTTCACGTGCGTGGCCACCAGCACGCCAACCGGCCCGGCCGGCTCCAGTACCGTGTCCAGCGCCTCATAGCGGGCTGACAGTCCGTTGATGATGAGCACCTTGTCGCGCATTTCCACGACGTCGCCCGGCACAGCCACCAGCCGCTTGATCAGACGGACACCATCCACCGGCGAGGAAAAAGTGACGACGTCGCCGCGCTGCGGATCGGTGGTGCGCGCCAGCACGGTATCGGTCAGCGGAATCTTGACGTTGTAGGCCAGGCGGTTGACGAAGACGACGTCGCCTTCAAGCAGGTTGGGCCGCATGGAGCCCGAGGGAATGGGGTTCCAGTCCGCGATTGCGGTACGGAACAGCCCGAACAACAACAGCAACACCAGAAAACTGCGGTTCTGCCTGATCCAGCTTTTCATGTTCGCGCTCCTTGAAATTTCATGAAAAAAAAAGGCGCCCTGTGCGGGGCGCCCTTTGGTGCTTAGGCCTGGCCGTTCTGCAAGGCCGCGATGCGCTCTTCAATCGGCGGGTGCGTGGCAAACAGCTTGCCGATGCTGCCGGTAATGCCCATGGCTTCCACGGCCTTGGGCAGTTCGCCGGGCTGCATGCCGCCCAGACGTGCCAGCGCGTTCATCATGGGCTGGCGGCGGCCCATCAGCTGCGCGGCGCCGGCGTCGGCACGGAACTCGCGCTGGCGCGAGAACCAGGCCACGACGATGGCGGCGGCAAAACCGAGCACGATGTCCAGCACGATGGTGCTGACGTAGTAGCCGATACCGGGGCCGGAATTGCTGTCGCTGCCGCGGCGCAAAAAGCTGTCGACGGCGTAGCCGATCACACGCGAGAGGAAAACCACAAAGGTGTTCATCACGCCCTGGATCAGCGTCATGGTGACCATGTCGCCGTTGGCCACGTGGGCGATCTCATGGCCCAGCACGGCTTCGATTTCTTCCTTGGTCATGCCTTGCAGCAGGCCGGTGGACACGGCCACCAGAGACGAGTTCTTGAATGCGCCGGTGGCAAAGGCATTGGGCGCGCCTTCAAAAATGCCGACTTCGGGCATGCCGATCTGGGCCTTGTCGGCCAGCTTGCGCACGGTCTCAACAATCCAGGCCTCGTCGGCATTTTGGGGCGACTCGATCACCCGCACCCCGGCGCTCCATTTGGCGACGGGTTTGCTGATCAGCAGCGAGATAAAGGCACCGCCGAAGCCCATGATCAGCGCAAAGCCGAGCAGCGCGGTCAGGTTCAGCCCGTTGGCCGTGAGGAAGCGGTTGACGCCAAGCAGGCTGGCGACAATGCCCAGCACCACCACGACAGCAAGGTTGGTCAGGACAAACAGAAAAATACGTTTCATGGGTTCTCCGTGGGGTCGGTAAAAAAAGCCCGCCTTGCGCAGGATATGAGGGCTTGCCAGCGCAGTTCAAGCTGTGCCGCAAGCCCGTGGCTGATTTCTATCTGTTGTTTTGCAGCCGTGGCGGTCGGAATACAAGGGAGTCATCATAAAAGGAAAAGTTCTCGTTCCCGGGCCACCAGCCGGGCACGCCCAGCACCGGCAAAGGGGAAAARGGCTTGCCGGCCAGCTTGTCAGCGCTCAGATCCGCGGCAATCCAGTGGTCCAGATCTGCTATTGAATTGATAGCTGCTTGCGCCCGGTACACATGGGCTGTGATCGGTTTTCGTGGATAAATCAGTTTCTCCAGCAGCGCATGGCCAAACAGCACCAGCCGGGCTTGCTGCCAGAGTGGGCGCAAACCCACAAAGAGCAGCTGCCAGTCCCGCGCCGCCAGCGCGTCCCACAAGGGTTGCGGCGCCGACAGGAAAGCAGCGTTCTCGTCAAAGAGCGTCAGCGCGTCGCGGACTGGGCCGCGCACCTGTTGCACGCCGGCCTGCGCGATTTCCGCAGCCTGCAACTGGTTGAGCTTCTTTTTGGTTTCGGGGAACTGCATCCAGCACAGGCCATTGAAAAAATCATGCGGCCCTTCGCGGGTCGGGCATTCACCTGTCCTGAAAATAAAGCTCTCGTAGGCCTCGCCGGCGGGCAATGCGCTTTGGGGAACAAAGCGCATCGGGGCACGCTTCTCGGCATTCAGGGCCTCGTGCAGCGCAGTGCCCGCCGCTACGGCCTGGGCCACACGTTCGCCGGGCTCCTGCCAGGGTTGCAGCCAAGGCTGGTTCCATGCCGGCATCGGCAGGGCCGGCGCTGGCTGCAGGGCTGCAGCGACTCGCACCTGCAGGCCCCCTAGGCCCGGGCCGACTTGTTCAGTCGCTTGTCGCGCACTGCGACGGTGGACTTGCCTTCGTCGGCGATGTCAAACAGCTGGGTGGCCACCAGCAGCTTGGTCAGCGTGGCATAGCCGTAGTTGCGATGGTCAAACGAGGCCTGGTTGGCGATTTGCGTCCCTACAGCACCCACGCGCGCCCAACCCTCGTCGTCGGCTGCGGCCTGGACGGCGTTGCGCAGCAGCATGACCAGCTTGGCGTCCTGCTTGAGCTGGGCGGGTGTTGCCCTGAGGGGCGCGGCGGCAACCGCCTCGCCATCGTCACGGCTGTCTCCGTGAGCACTGCCCGCCGCATCACTGACGGCGATGGGGCGCAGCTTGTCAAGGAACAGGAATCTCGAACACGCATTGACAAATGGCTCCGGCGTTTTCTGCGCGCCAAAGCCGTAGACCGCCGCGCCCTTGGCGCGCAGGTGCATGACCAGCGGCGTGAAGTCTGCGTCCGACGAAACGATGCCAAAGGCATCGGGCCGGTCGGTATAGAGCAGCTCCAGCGCGTCGATCACCATGGCCATGTCGCTGGCGTTCTTGCCTTTGGTGTAGTCGAACTGCTGCATGGGGCGGATGGCATGCTCGTGCAACACCTCTTCCCAGCCCTTGAGTTCATTCTTTTTCCAGTTGCCGTAAGCGCGGCGGATGTTCGTTTCGCCGAAGGTCGACAACTCGTTGAGGATCAGGTCGATCTTGGACGCCGGCGAGTTGTCGGCGTCAATGAGCAGGGCAACGCGCGGCTTGTGGTCCATCAGGGGCTTTCTGAAGTGTGCAGTTTCCAGGGCAGGTTTTCACCTGAGCGCAAAGGCTTGAGCTCAGCCTCGCCGAAAGCAAAGCTCTCGGGCGGGTGCCAGCTTTCCTTTTTCAGCGTGATGCGGCCGGTATTGCGCGGCAGGCCGTAAAAATCGGCACCGTTGAAGCTGGCAAATGCCTCAAGCTTGTCCAGTGCGCCGGCCGCATCAAAGGCTTCGGCGTAGAGCTCCATGGCGGCGTGGGCGGTGTAGCAGCCTGCGCAGCCCGTTGCGTGCTCCTTGAGGTGCGCGGGGTGCGGTGCGCTGTCAGTACCCAGGAAAAAGCGGTTGTTGCCGCTGGTGACGGCTTCTACCAATGCCAGGCGATGCGTCTCGCGCTTGAGCACCGGCAGGCAGTAGTAGTGCGGCCGAATGCCGCCCGTGAAAATGGCATTGCGGTTGTAGAGCAGGTGGTGCGCGGTGACGGTCGCCCCCGTGAACTGGCCGGCATCACGCACGTAATGGGCGGCTTCGCGGGTGGTGATGTGCTCAAACACGATCTTCAGCTCAGGGAAATCGCGGCGCAGCGGAATGAGTTGCGTATCGATAAACACGGCTTCACGGTCGAACAAGTCAATGTCGGATGACGTGACCTCGCCGTGCACCAGCAGCAGCACGCCTTCTTTTTGCATGGCCTCCAGCGTTTTGTAGGTCTTGCGCAGGTCGGTCACCCCGGCATCGCTGTTGGTGGTGGCGCCGGCCGGGTATAGCTTGAGCGCCACAACACCGGCGTCTTTCGCGCGCTTGATCTCATCGGGTGGCAGGTTGTCGGTGAGGTAGAGCGTCATCAATGGCTCGAACTGCACGCCGGCCGGCACAGCGGCCTGGATGCGCTCCCGATACGCCGCCGCCTGGGCGGCCGTGGTCACCGGCGGGCGCAGGTTGGGCATGATGATGGCGCGGCCAAACTGTGCGGCCGTGTGCGGCACCACGGTGTGCAGGGCCTCGCCGTCGCGCACATGCAGGTGCCAATCGTCGGGCCGGGTAATGGTCAGAGCGGAGGTCAGGATGGAGGCGGGTGTGCGGGTGGCTGAAGTCATGGCCTGAATTGTCGCATTGGTCGCACCACCCGCCCATCATGAGCCGCCATGAAAAAAGCCCCGGAATTCGGGGCTTTTTTTGGAGCGCAGGGCTTTCAGTGCGCCAGGATCTTGTTGAGGAAATCCTTGGTGCGCGCCTGGCGGTTTTCCGGGTGGCTGAAAAACTCGTCCTTCGAGCAGTCTTCCAGAATCTTGCCGCCGACATCCATGAAAATCACGCGGCTGCCCACTTTTTTGGCAAAGCCCATTTCGTGGGTCACCACCATCATGGTCATGCCCTCGACGGCCAGGCCCATCATGCAGTCCAGCACCTCGCCGACCATTTCCGGGTCCAGCGCGGAAGTGGGTTCGTCAAACAGCATGGCGATCGGGTCCATGCTGAGCGCGCGGGCGATCGCCACACGCTGCTGCTGGCCACCGGAGAGCTGGCCGGGGAATTTATCCTTGTGCGCCATCAGGCCCACGCGATCCAGGTATTTGAGGCCGTGCTTTTTGGCTTCGTCGGGCTTGCGGCCCAGTACCTTGACCTGCGCCAGCGTCAGGTTCTCGGTCACGCTCAGGTGCGGGAACAGCTCGAAATTCTGGAACACCATGCCGACGCGGCTGCGCAGCTTGGGCAGGTCGGTCTTGGGGTCATGCACAGCCTTGCCGTCGACAAAGATCTGGCCCTTCTGGAAAGGCTCCAGCGCGTTGATGGTCTTGATGAGGGTGGATTTGCCCGAGCCCGATGGGCCGCAGACCACAACAACTTCACCCTTCTTGATGCTGGTGGTGCAGTTATTGAGAACCTGCACTTCACCGTAC
>NZ_JBFUGX010000151.1:0-7687 GCF_056402675.1 Polaromonas sp. P3_C2
CCGAAGGCATGATCGGCTACCTGCTGGAGCAGGAACTCGCCAACCATCTTCCACCCGGGCGCCCCGTGGTCACCCTGCTCACGCGCGTGGAAGTCGATCCAGCCGACCCGGCTTTCGGGAAACCCACCAAACCTATAGGGCCTGTCTATACGGAAGAAGAAGCAGGACGGCTTGCGCAAGCCATGCACTGGCATGTTGCGCCGGACGGGGCAGGCTTCAGGCGCGTCGTGGCTTCGCCTCTCCCAACATGTGTGCTGGGCATGGACCCGATCCGCTGGCTGCTGCAGCATGAGGCGGTGGTGATCGCCGCGGGTGGTGGCGGCATCCCGGTGGTGCGCGCTGCCGGCGGGCGTTCTCTTCAAGGCATCGACGCCGTGATCGACAAGGACCTGACAGGCGCCCTGCTCGCGCACGAACTGGGGGCCGACTGCCTGGTGATTGCCACTGACGTGGATGCGGTCTATCTTGACTGGGGAACGCCGTCGCAGCGCGCCGTTGGCAAGGTGAGGCCGCAGGAACTGCTAGACCATAGCTTCCCTGCAGGCTCCATGGGCCCCAAAGTGCAGGCCGCCACCGGTTTTGTGTCCAAGTCCGGCAAGAAGGCGCTCATAGGCTCACTGACCCAAATCGAGGAGATGCTGGCGGGCCGGGCCGGTACCGAGGTCAGCCCCCACGGAGACACCGCGGACTAAGACCCGGTTATTACAGCCAATGCGTGGAGCGCAGCAAATCGATTGGCCTGCGCCTGGAAGCCCCACCGTCCGTCGCGAATCCATCCACATTGACCCGCATCAACATGCGGCTCCCAAAAATCGCCACCATGGATGACGTTTCAACTCACATGAGGCATTCACCATGTTCAAGCGAATCCTGATTCCTGTGGATGGCAGCGACACTTCCAACAAGGCCCTTGTCGCCGGCCTGGCGATGGCGCGCGAGACCAGTGCCAGCGTACGGCTGCTGCACGCCTTCAATGAGGCAGCTTATCTGGGCGGAGTCGACCCCTATGGCACCTGGTCGGCTGATCTGGTTGGCATGATGCGCGAGAGCGGCGCCAAGGTCCTGACGGATGCCACGGCCATCGCCGAATCGGCCGGGGTCACGGCAAGCCAGGTGCTTTGTGATGAACCGGGCAAGCGCCTGGGAGAGTCGGTGGCAGAGGCGGCCAGGCTCTGGGGCGCCGATCTCATCGTGGTCGGCTCCCACGGCCGACGCGGCCTGGGGCGGGTGCTGCTGGGCAGTGGCGCCGAGCAGATCCTGAGGCTGGCGCCGGTGCCTGTTCTGGTCGTCCGCGATTCACCGTCAGCGCAGGCTTAAACGAAAAATAGCTGCAAGGCATGAAAAACGTGCGCGAATAGCTATCAAAACAATAGCACTCCTCGGAGCGGAATATCGTCGCCATGTCGACCACGCGCCAGGCCGGGCGTCAGCTTTCATTTGACGCGCTGGCGGCCTGCCGTTGTTGTTCTCTGTCTGCCAGCAAGTCGACAAAGGCACGGACCTTCGCGGGACGAAAGCGCGCGGCCGGAAACACGGCATGGATGCCGCCAGAAGGCAGGCGCCATTGCGGCAGGACCTGTATGAGACGGCCGGCCGCAAGATCACCCGCTACCGCATAGTCCGGCAGCACCGAAAGCCCCGCGCCGTGGAACACGGCTTCGCGCACGGCAAGCGTGGCGTCGAGAAAAATCGAGGCCTGCACGCTAACGGCCTGGCGCTCRSYCTCGTTGMGCGARAAATTCCAKGTCAGGTGGTCGCGMARAGCGGTGTTGGCGATGAAGGGMAGGCCGGCGATCTCTTGCGGGGCGGTCAGCCGCGCCAATTGCGGCTTCATGGCCGGCGACGCCACGAGCAGTTGCCGGAAAGAACCAATTTTTCGCGCCTGCAGGCTGGTTTCAGCAAGCCAGCCGACACGTATCGCCAGTTCGATGTTGCCCGACATGAGGTCCAGCGTCTGGTCGGTGAGGACGGCATCGACCTTGCACGCGGAGTAGCGCCGGGTAAAGGCGGCGATGGCAGGCACCACCACGCCGACACCATAGTCGAAAGGCGCGGTGAGCCGCAGCATGCCGGACGGCTCCGCCGAGGTTTCGGCAAGGTCGTCGAAGGCGTCCCCGGCCTCGCGCAGAATCAGTGCGCAACGCAGGTAGAAGGCTTGCCCCAGTTCGGTGGGCTGCACCTTGCGTGTGGTGCGGACGAGCAGCGATGTCCGGAATTCACGCTCCAGCCGCGCAACCTGCTGGCTGACCACGGCCTTGGTGATCCCCAAGCGATCCGCAGCCGCGGTGAAGGAGCCGGTTTCCACCACCGCCGCAAAGTAGGCCAGGCGCCTCAGGTTTCCCAGTCCGCCGAGGCCGCCCTCGTCTTGATTGTTTGCTTTAAACATACATTGTGTTTATCAGAGATGTATTTAACAGTCAATGGATAGTGCCTACGATCACAGCCAGTGAGCAAAAAACCCATGACCAAAACCCTCCATTACCTGTTCGACCCGCTGTGCGGCTGGTGCTACGGCGCCATGCCGGCGCTCTCCGCATTGGCTGAAACTCCCGCTGTCCGCATCGAACTGCTGCCGACCGGGCTGTTCGCGGGCGAGGGCGCACGGCCCATGAACAGTGACTTCGCCGCCTATGCCTGGTCCAACGACCAGCGCATCGAGCGCCTGACGGGGCAAGGCTTCAGCGAGCAGTATCGCGAGCGGGTTCTCGGTGACCACCAACGGCTGTTTGACAGCGGCCCCGCCACGCTGGCGCTCACGGCCGTGTCATTGACGGCACCGGCTCGGGAACTGGAAGCCCTCAAGGCGATCCAGACTGCACGCTATGTGGATGGCCAGGACACGACCTCGCTGGAAACGCTGGCCGCCCTTCTGCAAGGGCTGGGGCTTGAGCAGGCCGCCGCAATGGTGGACAAGCCTGATGAAGATCTTCTCTCGGCCAACCGGGCCCGCATGGATCGCGCCCAGGCCTTGATGCGGGAGTTCGGCGCACACGGCGTGCCTACGCTGGTAGCCGAATCCGGCGCGCAGCGCTGGGTCTTGAATAACGCCGATTTTTATTCCAACCCGAGCGCGCTGGCAGGCGAGCTCGAGGCTGCTTGAGCCCGGCACCGCCTCCACCCCCACAACCCATTTCAGTTAACTGTTCAAGAAGAAGGAAAAACCATGACAACACGAAGAGAAGCAATCAAAACTGTAGCCGGCGCGGCTGTCGCGACGGCCATCTTAGGAGTGAAAAGCGCTATGGCTGCAAATACCAACCTGACCTGGAAACACTTTCCCGCCGGCGAACACGGATTCTTCCGTGCCCCGGTGCTGATCTCCGGCGAACGCGAGGCTGTCCTCATCGACGGGGGCTTTACGCTTCCCGACGGCAAGGCATTGGCCGAGGCCATCAAGGCCACCGGCAAAAAGCTCACGACCATCTACATCAGCCAGAGCGATCCCGACTACTACTTCAGCCTGGCGCCCATCAAGGCGGCGTTTCCCGACGCCAAGGTGATTGCGGCACCGGCCACGATCACGGCCATCAAGGGCAACGTGGAAAAGAAACTGGCAACCTGGGGCCCCCAGCTCAAGGAGAACGGCCCACAGGCGCTGGCGGACATCGTGATGCCCGAAGCCTTCGACGGCCGGTCGCTCACGCTGGAAGGCCAGACCCTCGAAATCGCCGATGCCGATGGCTTGGCCAACCGCCGCTACATCTGGGTGCCTTCGCTGAACGCCATCTTCGGCGGCGTGCTGCTGTTCTCCGGTGTTCACGTGTGGACCGCCGACACGCAGGGCGCCGAGGGCCGTGCCACATGGGTGAAGGCGCTTGACGCCATGGCCGCGCGCAAACCCGCGGTGGTGGTCCCCGGCCACATGGCGGTCACGGCGGCGGTGGACGCAAGCGCGATCAAATACACGCGCGACTACCTCGTGGCTTTCGAGGAAGAGCTGGCCAAGGCCGCGGACAGCGCCGCCCTCATCGCGGCGATGACCAAGCGTTATCCGAATGCCGGCATGGGCGTGGCCCTGCAGATCGGCGCCAAAGTCGCCAAGGGCGAGATGAAGTGGGGTTGAGGCCATGATGTCGAATATCGACATCGTCCGTGCCCACTACGCGGCGTCGGCCCAGGGAAACATCCAGGAGATGATGGCCCATGTCTCGCCCCAGGTACGCTGGACCGAGATGGCAGGCTTCCCCTGCGCGGGCACCTGGGTCGGGCCTCAAGCGGTTGTCGACAACGTCTTTGCCGTGCTGGGCAGGGACTGGATCGGCTATCGCTTCGAACTGCAAAGCCTCATCGACGGTGGTGACCACATCCTCGGGGTGGGGACCTACCACGGCACTTACCGCGCCACGGGAAAGGACATGCAGGCCCGTGTGGCCCATGTCTGGCACCTGCGGGACGGGAAGGTCGTGGCCTTTGAGCAGTTCACGGACACGCTGCTAGTCCGTCAGGCGATGAGCTGATCATCCGGACGCCTGCAAACGAAAAGCCCACTCTCCTCTCGAAGAGTGGGCCTCCATCGACAAAGACTGTTCGTATTTAGAACGGGATATCGTCGTCCATGTCGTCAAAGCCGCTGGCGGCCTTGGCTGCCGGGGCGGGCCGCGGTGCGGCGGCCTGTGGACGTGCCGCAGGTGCGGACTGGCGCGGCGCTTCATAACCGCCGCCGTCATCACCGCCGGGGCCGCCCATGCCCTGACGGCTGCCCAGCATCTGCATCTGGTCGGCACGGATTTCGGTGGTGTACTTTTCCTGGCCGTCCTTGTCGGTCCACTTGCGCGTGCGCAGGCTGCCTTCGACATAGACCTGCGAGCCTTTGCGCAGGTACTGGCCAACGATTTCAGCCAGACGGCCGTTGAACACCACGCGGTGCCATTCGGTGGCCTCCTTCATTTCACCCGTCTGCTTGTCCTTCCACTTGTCAGTGGTGGCAATGGTGACGTTGGCGACCTGGTCACCGCTGGGGAAGCTGCGCATTTCGGGGTCCCGGCCCAGATTGCCGACGACGATAACTTTATTGACGGATGCCATGGGGTGTTCTCCTGATCTAACTTAGAGTTTAACTGGCTGGCCCGGTGCGGCGCCGTGGCCGCCTGTAACAGCGGCGGGCCCGTGCCGGCCAGGCGCTGTCATGGGCCAGGCGACCAATAGCCATAGCAGCATCAGGCCGCCGCACACCGCAAAAAGCCCCTCAGCCCCCTGCGTTTTTGTGATCCAGCCGCCGACGGCCCCGCCGGCAAAAAACCCCAGCGACTGCAAGGTGTTGTAAACCCCGAGCGCAGCGCCGCGGGCATGGGCTGGCGCCACCCGGGAGGCCAGGCTGGGCTGGGTGGCTTCGAGGACGTTGAAACCGCAAAAAAACAGGAACAGCAGCACGGCCAGAATGCCCAGACTGGCCGGCGCCGAGGTAGACGATGCCACCCAAAGCAAGCCCAGCTGAACCAGCAGGACCAGGCCGACAGCCCCCAGGAACACGGCACGCAGATAGCCCCGTTTTTCCAGCGGAAACAGCGTAGCTCCCATCACCCCAAAAGAGGCCAGCACCGCCGGCAGGTAGACCTGCCAATGCGCGGCCTTGTCGAGCCCGGCATTCACCAGCAAAGCCGGGATCGCCACCCACATGGCCAGCTGCACGGCATGCAGCACGAACACGCCGAAATTCAGCCGCAGCAGCGCGGTGTCCTTCAGCACCTCCGCCACGCTGCCGCGCSGCCGGTTGACGTGCTCCACCGGTTCGGGTGGCACCCACCAGACGACCACGGCAATGCCGCCCAGTGCCAGCGCGCCAGTCAGGGCAAACAGCCCGTGCAGGCCGATAGCGCCGGCGAGCAGGGGTGCGGCCAGCAGCGAAAGCGCAAACATCAGGGCAATGCTGCCGCCCACCAGCGCCATGGCCTTGGTACGCACTTCGTCGCGGGTGGAATCGGCCAGCAGCGCCGTAACGGCAGCCGAAATGGCCCCCGCCCCCTGCAACGACCGGCCGGCGATCAGCCAGTTCAGGTCGGGCGCCCAGGCGGCGATCAGGCTGCCAAGCGCAAAAATGACCAGGCCGGAAACAATGACACGCTTGCGCCCCCACCAGTCCGAAGCGATCCCAAAGGGAATTTGCAGGATGCCCTGCGTCAGGCCATAAATACCCATGGCCAGGCCAATCCGGGCCGGGTCATCGCCCCCCGGGTATTTGGCCGCCTCCAGCGCAAACACCGGCAGCACCAAAAAGAGGCCGAGCATGCGAAGCGCAAAGATCGACGCCAGCGAAACGCTGGCGCGCCGCTCGGTAGCGGTCATGGGAAACGACATGGGGGCTGTAGGCGCAGTCAAGGGGATTAAAAGGGCAAAAGCGGCCAAAAAATAGCTAGAAAAGCTCCAAAACAGGGCAATAACCCGGGATTGACCGACTGGGAGCGGCAAGCCCACGGCAGCCCGTGGCTTGCCCAGCCGGCTATTGTGCTTGAAACGGTGCTTCGGTCTATGATGGAGAGTTTTGCGGCTGCCACATCTTGAACTCTCCTGACGACAGCAAATACCTTGCCAAAGTGCTCGCGGCCCAGCGGATCAGCATCCGCGGCGCGCGCACGCACAACCTTAAAAATATCGATCTCGATATTCCGCGCAACCAGCTGGTGGTGATTACCGGCTTGAGCGGTTCGGGCAAGTCGTCTCTCGCCTTTGACACGCTGTACGCCGAAGGCCAGCGCCGCTACGTTGAGAGCCTCTCCACCTATGCGCGGCAGTTCCTGCAGCTCATGGACAAGCCCGACGTGGACATGATCGAAGGCCTGTCGCCTGCGATCTCCATCGAACAGAAGGCCACCTCGCACAACCCGCGCTCCACCGTGGGTACGGTCACTGAAATCCACGATTACCTGCGCCTGCTGTTTGCGCGGGCCGGCACGCCATATTGCCCAAACCACGACCTGCCGCTGCAGGCCCAAAGCGTCAGCGAAATGGTCGACACGGTGCTGGCCCTGCCCGAAGACACCAAGCTGATGATCCTGGCGCCGGTGGCGCGCGACCGCAAGGGCGAATTCGTGGACGTGTTTGCCGAGATGCAGTCGCAAGGCTATGTGCGCTTTCGCGTCGACGGCACGGCCTATGAGTTTGACGACCTGCCCAAGCTCAAAAAAACCGAGAAGCACAACATCGATGTGGTGATTGACCGCATCAAGGTTCGCGCGGACCTGCAGCAACGCCTGGCCGAAAGCTTTGAGGCCGCGCTTCGCCTGGCCGACGGCAAAGCGATTGCCATGGAAATGGACACCGCCAAAGAGCACCTCTTCAGCGCGAAGTTTTCCTGCCCGGTGTGCGACTACTCGCTAAGCGAAATGGAGCCACGGCTCTTCTCTTTCAACTCACCCGTCGGCGCCTGCCCCACCTGTGACGGCCTGGGCCATATGGAATTTTTCGACCCGGCGCGCGTGGTGGCCTTTCCGTCGCTGAGCCTGGCCAGCGGCGCCGTCAAGGGCTGGGACCGGCGCAATGGCTACTACTTCTCGATGCTTGAGAGCCTGGCAAAGCACTACAAATTCGACATCGACGCTGCCTTTGAGAACCTGCCCGACAACGTGCGGCAGGTTGTTCTGTACGGCTCGGGCGAGGAAGAAATCAAGTTCAGCTACGTGATGGATTCGGGCAACTTTGCCGGCAAGAAGATCGCAAAGAAGCATCCTTTCGAAGGCGTCATCACCAACTT
>NZ_JBFUGX010000152.1:0-7676 GCF_056402675.1 Polaromonas sp. P3_C2
GGGACTTCATCGGCCTGCAGCAAAAGTTCGCGGACGGCGCCATGCACGGCATCGAGGCCGTGACGGATGTCAGCCTCTGTGTGTTCCCGCGGGACGGCCTGTGGGAACTGTTTCGCAACCACCCCAGCCTGGGCTACGACATCACGTGGATGGGCGCGCGCGAGGAAGGTATGGTCGATGACCATCTGCTGACGGCAGGCCGGCGCAACGCCACCGAACGCGTGGCGATGCTGTTGATGCACCTGTACCGCAGGCTGGAACGCGTGGGCATGGCCGAAAAAGGCTGGATAGGGTTTCCCATCAACCAGCAACATATTGCCGACGCGCTGGGGCTGTCGCTGGTGCATACCAACAAGACGCTCAGGCGTTTGCGCCAGCTGGGCCTGCATGAGATTGAAAATGGGCAGCTCCGGTTGCTCAATACCCGCGCGCTGGAGCGCATTGCCGACTACTACGACACGCCGCCTGCGCACATTCCTTTACTCTGATTTCATCTGTTTTTGCTTTGGTTCAGGTGTGTAGGCGGTTGCTGACAACAAGGTCATGGGGCGGATGACAAATGCGGCCTGCATCCGGTTTTAAGGTGACTCTCCTTGCCCACGATTTGCCCCCTTTTCCAGCGAAGGGAAGGTCGTGGCGACACGCACCGACAACCCACCCAGGAGACGTTCATGAACCACGCACAAGCACCCGGTGCACGCCTGCAGCAGCAACCGCGCCGTGTTTCGGACCGCCAGCAACAGCAAAGCAGCGGCTCCCGCGAGTTTCAGCCGCGCCAGTCCAGGCCGGGCGATGCCCCGGCCGGGCAGATGGGCGAAGGGAGCTATGAAGCCACCCGCGACTACCAGAAGAACATCAAGTCCTATCTCAAGGATGCAGATGTCGCTGYCGACGCGAAGGCGGCGAAACCCGATTCACCCCAGCAGGCGGCAGAACTGAAGAAAGCTGAAGAGGAAGGCTTGTCCCATTCCAAGGCGCCCGGCAAATAAGGCGGGTTGCGTAGGGCGGGGTTCCATGGTCAGGACTTTTGGCTGTGCAGGGCTTTGAAATCCCGCTCATAGCGGTGAAGGTTTTCCACGGCTTTTAAGCGCTGGGCGGGCGTGGTGCTGTTGTGCAGTTCTGCAAACCCCTGGCAAATGTCCTGGGTCAGGCGTTCGAAATAGTCCCGGTAAGCGACGTCTGGTGAGTTCAGCGTGCGTTCAAACAGTCCGTTCACGGCGGCCTGCGTTTTCTCGGGTGTGCTGTGGCCGTCAGCCAGCGGGCGCAGGGTTTGCAGGGCATCCTGCTGGCGCCGCAGCCTTTCCCGGTAGGACACGGCGGCGTCAAAGTGGGACGTATCGATTCGCCGGCCGATGATGTCCAGTTGTTTTTCCTCCAGCCGCCCGTAAAGCATTTCAGCCCGGTTCACCGCCTCTTTGTAGCGCTTTTTGCGGTTGGTTTTGGATGACTCCAGAAAGTCTTCGCGGTAGTCGGCATTGCCTTTTTCAAAATGCTGCTGCAGTTTTTTCATCTGGCTGGCGTGGAGCGTGCCCGCCAGCTTTGTCATAAGGGGCTCAGCCTCGTTCGACACCACCATCAGCTTTCGCCGCAGGTCGGTATAGACCGCACAAGCCTTTGCCGTGTCCATGTCCTGCGGCATCTGGTGCTGCAGTTTTTGCAGCGTGTCGATATAGCCCGGCAGCTGGGTTTGCCGGTGCCAGGCATGCAGCCTGTCCAGGTCGGCCCTGACCTGCACGTTTTGCGTGTCGGTGAAGTCAAAATGGCCGTCCAGATGCCAATACACCAGCTCAGGCGCCTGGTTGTAGGCCAGTTTCATCATCACGTTGCAACCGGGCAGCGCCGCACCCAGCAGCATGGCGGCAAGCACACCGATAATCCGTAAGCTGCGTACCAGCGCTGCCCCGGCGGGGCTGGCACGCTTTTCAAATCCTGTCCTTCGAAAATCCAGAGGAAACTTCATGGCAACCCCAGTTGATGTCGTCATCATGGCCGCAGGCAAAGGCACGCGGATGAAAAGCAGCTTACCCAAGGTTTTGCACCGATTGGGCGGGAAGGCTTTGCTGCAGCATGTCATCGAATGCGCTGCGTCTTTGTCAGCGCGCAAGGCGGTCGTCATTACCGGCCACGGCGCTGAGGCTGTTGAGGCCGCCTGCCAGGGCTTTACGCAGCGGGAAACGGGCACAGATTCGAAGCTCAGCCTGCAATTTGCGCGGCAGGAACCACAGCTCGGCACCGGTCATGCAGTGCAGCAGGCGATTCCCCTGCTGGCCGACGATGGCGTCACGCTGGTGCTGTCGGGCGATGTGCCGCTGACCCAAGCCGCCACGCTGCAGGCCCTGCTGGCACAGTGCGACGGCCAGCGGCTGGCACTGCTCACGCTCAGCATGGCCGACCCCACGGGTTATGGCCGTATCGTGCGCGCGCAGGCGCACGCCTCCGAGCCCTTGCGGGCCGGCGCCGAAGCCTCGGCCCAGGTACGCGCCATCGTCGAGCATAAAGATGCGACACCTGCCCAGCGCGAGATCCGCGAAATTTACAGCGGCATCATGGCTGTCCCCACGCGCCTGCTGCGTGCCTGGCTTTCCCGGCTGGACAATCAAAACGCCCWAGGCGAGTATTACCTCACCGACATCGTCAAGTTTGCGGTGGCTGATGGCGTGGCCGTCGTGGCGCAGCAGATCACAGACGCAGCCCAGGTGGCCGGCGTGAACAGTCCGGTGCAACTGGCTGAACTGGAACGCGTGTACCAAAGCCGCCTGGCCACGGCGCTGATGGAGCAAGGCGTGCGGCTGGCCGATCCCGCACGACTGGATGTGCGCGGCACGCTTCGCTGCGGCCAGGATGTGGAAGTCGACGTGAACTGCGTGTTCGAAGGCCAGGTCACGCTGGGCGACGGAGTGCGCATTGGCGCCAACTGCGTGATTGCCAACTGCACCATTGCCGCCGGCGCCGTGATCCATCCCTTCACCCATATCGACGGCGAGAAGCTGGGTGTGCAGATCGGCGAAGGCGCGTTGATCGGGCCCTTTGCCCGCCTGCGGCCCGGCGCGCAACTGGGCGCCGAGGTACACATCGGCAATTTTGTGGAAGTCAAAAACGCCACCCTGGCCAAGGGCGCCAAGGCCAACCACCTGGCTTACCTGGGCGACGCGACGGTGGGCGAGCGCGTGAACTACGGTGCCGGCAGCATCACCGCCAACTACGACGGCGCCAACAAGCACCGCACGGTGATTGAGGCCGACGTGCACATCGGCAGCAACTGCGTGCTGGTGGCACCCGTCACCATAGGCGCGGGCGGCACGGTGGGAGGAGGGTCGACCATCACCAAAAGTACGCCACCGGATTCGCTGAGTGTGGCGCGGGGCAAACAGGTCAGTTTGCCTAACTGGAAGAGGCCTGTGAAGGTGGCTAAGGGGTAGGTCTTTGCTTATCCTGGCAGAGCCTTGTCTTGGCCGTTCTTGCTCAGGGTTGGGCGCGCTCTGCTGAGGGCGGCTGGCCGGGGGTTGCCCGGCATGCAACTCACTTTTCTTTGCTTCGCCAAAGAAAAGTAAGCAAAAGAAAGGCGACCCTGGTTCCTGCGTCCCTTCGCTTCGCTGCGGGCAACCTGTGGTGCTCGGTCCAGCCGGGGTCAAAAACAACTCGCTTCGCTCAAACAAGTTTTTGCCCTGATCCGTCTGGCCCTGCGCTCCTCGGCGCATMCACAAGGGGKKGGGRGMGGAATACCGAACAGCCAACAACCGAATACCAGAACCCGAACACCTGAAAAAACAAGGACACGCCATGGCGTGTCCTTGTCGGTATTGGAGTTGGTATTTGTCTTCGGTCCCCGCTCCCGATAGCCCCTTCTGTMTGCGCCGAGGAGCGCAGGTTCAGGCGGATCAGGGATCGCGATTGTCTGAGCGAAGCGAGTTCGAGCGAGACCCCGCCTGAACCGAGCACCGCAGGTTGCCCGTAGCGAAGCGGAGGGTCGCAGACAGCAGGGTCGCCTTTTCTTTGGTGACTTTCTTTTGGCGAAGCAAAAGAAAGTTACTTGCCGCCGGGCAACCCCCGGCCAGCAGCACTCAGCAAAGAGCGCGCCCATCAAATAAACAGAAGCTCAACTCTTCACTCGATTCACCAAAAACACCCCAAAAATCGCCAACGCCCCACCCGCCAGCAAACTGATGCTCAAGGGCTCTCCCAAAATCAGCCACCCCAGCAACACGCCAAACACCGGCACCAGGTTGTTGAACACCACGGTGCGTGCCGCGCCCAGCTGGCGTATGCCTTCGTAGTACCAGACAAAAGCCACTGCGGTGCCGAGCACGCCGAGGAAGGCCAGGCCGGCCCACACCTCAGGGGTGAACGATTCGGCATGTACGCCGGAGATATCGCGCAGGGCCAGCAGGCCCAGGAACAGCGTGCCCCAGATGGCCGCCCAGAGCGTGGCCAGCACGGGTGACAAGCCTTGCAGCAGCTTGCGGCCCAGCAGCGTGTACACCGCCCATGCGCACACCGCACCAAACATCGACAGCTCACCCTTGCCGAGCGACTGCGCGATTTGCGAAAGATCTCCGCGCGTGACAACGATCCATACGCCCAGCAAGGCCAGGGCTACGCCCAGCCAGCGCACTGGCGAAAGCCGGTCGCCCAGGAATGCGGCGGCCAGCAGCAGTGTGACCACCGGGTTCAGGGCAATGATGAGTGAGGTGCGGCCTGCCGGCAGCACGGAAAGCGCCGAGAAGAACAACAGGTTGTAAATAAAGATACCGGTGGCGCCCAGCGCCATCGTGCCCAGCAGCTGGCGGCGCGACAGTGTCGTGAGTGCGCGCAGGCCTTCGGTGAAATGCAGCGCCACCAGCAGCGCCAGCGTAGCAAACACAAAGCGTATGAAACCCGCCGTGGCGGGCGGCAGGTGGGCGGAGATGACGCGCCCGGCAATGAAGGTGCCGCCCCAGAGAAAGGGCACGCAGGTCAGGCGCAGGTACAGGCCCAGGAGGCTTTTACCCGCCGGGGGAGCCGTGGCGGCGATGCCGGACAGGGGGGCTGCGGTGGATGATGTGGCTGTAGCGGTCATGCGGTTTTTGTTGGGAAAAAGGCTGGCATCGGTTAGATTGATGCATGAGATTAACTGCTAAATGACTCACTATCAAATGAGTGTTTACTCATTCTTGCCCGCGTACCCCCTTAACGCTTGTTGAACCGACCATGACACTCGCCCAACTTGAAGTCCTGATCACTCTCGATGAATGCCGCAGCTTTTCACGCGCGGCCATGCGCCTGGGCACGACGCAGTCGGCCGTCAGCCATGCGCTGCGTGCGCTTGAAACGCAGTTCGGCGTGAAGCTTGCGCAGCGTGACGCGTCCGGCGTGGCCATGACGGATGCCGGCGAGCGGCTGTTGCTGCGGGCCCGCGAAATGACCGCCCTGGCCGCCACCATGACGCAGGAGCTCGGCGACGCCCGCGAGCTGAAAACCGGCACGTTGCGCATCGGCTCATTTGGGCCCACCTCCACTGTCAACCTTTTGCCACCACTGCTGGCTGCCTTTAAAAAGCGCCACCCAGGCGCGCAGGTGCGCATTGAAGAGGAAAGCGACGAAGTGGTGGACGACTGGCTGCTGCAAAAACGGGTGGAGCTGGGTTTTGTCGTCGTGCCTGACGAGCGCTTTGAAGTGCTGCCGCTGGTGCAGGACGAGTTTGTCGCCATCCTGCCGGTCAAACACCCACTGGCCAAACACAAGGCCGTGCCGGTTACCGCCCTGACGGGGCTGGACTTTGTGCTGACAGAGGCCGGCTGCGGCCCGGTCATTGTGCCCATCCTGCAGAAAAACATCGCGCTGCCCAAGGTGCTGTACCACTTCACGCAGATCATTTCCATCCTGCAATTTGTGCAACAGGGCCTGGCGGTATCGGTAGCTGCCCGCCTGGCGCTGCCCGATGCGCCCAGGGGCGTGGTGTACCGGCCCCTGTCACCGCCGCAGCCGCGCACGGTCGGCCTGGCCTGCCTGGATGTGGCCAAACTCTCGCCGCTGGCACGCGCCTTCTGGAACACCGCCCGTGAAGGAGTCAAAGCGCACTGAATCAGGTTGCTACTTATTTAATAGCTGCTTGCGCTTGTCCTGATTGGATTGCAGCCGGTTTCTTTCTAAATCAATGAGGGCTGCAGACGGGCTTTTCTGCTGGCTTGCCCGGCACCGTGCCGCCGGTGCTCACGAGTGGGCCCATCAAGTACCATCAGCCCATTCCGCAGGCTGGCGTGCAACATCGCAGCACGGAAAACAACAGGGAGGCCGGGGTCATGATTATCTGGAGCATTGTTTGGGGTGCCGTGCTGGGCTGGTTCTGGCCGGGCTATGGCGATTTCGGAGTCTTTCTGGGGGGCTTCCTCGGTTTGTTCGCCGGCCTTTCCTTGCGCTGGGCCGTGCGCGCCGAAGTCGAGGCCGCACACAGAAAGCATGCGCAGCAGGTCAAAGCGGCGACTGCATCGGCACCGCAACCATCTGCCATGCCGCGTGGCAGCATTCAGGTTGTGGAAGACGACGGCGGCTTCAGGGAATTTGAAAACACCGCTCCTTCGCCCGTTGCCCCGCTTCCTGCACGCGCACCTGCTGCGCCGCAAACCATGGCGCCTGTGGCTGCCAGCACGCTCAGCGCGGTTAGCAACGAAGAGGCATCCCTGCAAGAAGACCTGGCCCCGAATGGCTTGCCGCGCGCTCAGGCCGCGCCCGCCGTGCGGCCGGCTTACAAGCCGGCCGAGCCCAATGCCATCGAGCTGGCCCTGATTGCCGGCAAAAACTGGTTCCTGGGCGGCAACACCATCGTCCGGGTCGGGCTGGTTATTTTGTTCATCGGCCTGTCATTCCTGGCACGCTACGCGGCATCGGCCGGGCTCTTTCCGGTGGAATTCCGCCTGGCGGCCATCGCCGCCGCGGCGATCGCGCTGCTGGCCGTGGGCTTTCGCAAGCGCACGGAAAAGCCCGGCTTTGCACTCGCTCTGCAGGGCGCCGGCGTGGCGGTGATGTACCTCACGGTGTTTGCGGCCTTCCGCATGTACGGCCTGCTTGAACCGCTACCGGCCTTTGGTTTGATGATTGTGGTGTGCGCGCTGAGCTGTGCGCTGGCACTGCTGCAAAACTCGCGCGCGCTGGCGGTCGCCGCATTCGCCGGCGGTTTTGCCGTGCCCATCCTGCTGTCGACAGGGCAGGGCAGCCATGTGGGTCTCTTCAGCTATTACTCAGTGCTGAACCTGGCCATTTTGTTCATTGCCTACAAGCGTTCGTGGCGCGTCCTGAACGTGGTGGGCTTTATCGCCACCTTCGGCGTGGCCACTGCCTGGGGTGTTCTCAAGTACACGCCAGAGCACTACGCCAGCACCCAGCCCTTCCTCATCGGCTTTGTACTGATCTATCTTTTTGCCGCCATTCTCTATGCGCGCAACACGCCCACGAAGCTCGGCAACGCCGTCGACACCATGCTGGTGTTCGGCACGCCGCTGGTGGGCTTCGGCCTTCAGGCCGGGCTGGTGCGCGCCATGGAACTGGGCACGGCCTTTTCGGCGCTGGGCTTTGCCGCGCTGTACCTGGTGACGGCGATGGTGCTGGTGCGCCGGGCGCTGTCCAGCTACCGCTTGCTGATCGAATGCTTTATTGCCGTGGGTGTGCTGGCGCTGGGTTATGTGGCGCAGGCAGGTCAAGGC
>NZ_JBFUGX010000153.1:0-7671 GCF_056402675.1 Polaromonas sp. P3_C2
GGGCGGCAGAGCGTTTTGCGCAGGTAAAGGAGGAGCCTGCAAAGCGGGCGGGGGACACGGAGCAAAACGCTCTGCCACCCCGCGTCTGTGCAACGGGAAAAGTCTATGAAAGCGGCGGAGGTCCATCTTCATGCCGCATCCTTCAAAGTCAGCGGCAACCCTGCCGCCATCAGCGTCACGCGCTGGCACGCAGCGGCCACATCCTGGTTCAGTTTGCCCAAGGCATCCACAAAGGCGCGAACCTCGCGCCCCATCGGAATCACGCCCAGGCCAATCTCATTGCCCACCAACACCACAGGGCCAGGGGCTTTGGAAATTGCTATCAAAAGAGAAGCTGCTGGCGCACTGTCCATGAGGGCTACAGGCTTATTTGACTCAAAATCCACGGGCATCAGCCGGTTAGTGAGCCACAGCGTCAGACAGTCCACCACCACCAAGGTGTCGGGCTGGCTGTGTTTTTGAATCGCCTCCGCCAGCGCCAACGGCTCTTCCACCGTGGTCATGCCGGGCACGCGCTCGGCGCGATCCGCCTGGTGGCGGGCGATGCGCTGGCGCATCTCCTCGTCCCAAGGCTGTGCGGTGGCAATCAGCACGGCGCGGTGGCCGAGTCTCTGGTCCAGCCACTGGCACGCCAGCAGTTCGGCGCGGCGTGACTTGCCACTTTTCTGACCACCCAGAATCAATTCGCTTTTGGCAATCGTCATCGTGCTCATGATCGGAATGCTCCGGCTTGATCAGCGTCCATCCACTGCAGGATGATCTGGTGCATCCTGGCCACGCCGTCGGTCAGCGCAGCGGGGCCGGGCTGCAGGATGTCGGGGGACTTGATCTCAAACAGCTGGTTGTGACGCACCGCATTCACCGCACCCCAGCCCTCGCGTGCCACCACGTTCTCCGGCCGGAATTTCTTGCCGCACCAGGAGCCCAGTATGAGATCCGGGTTACGGCGGACGATCTCGGCCCCGTCGGCAATGATGCGGTTCTTGCCCAGCGATTCGGCGGCGAGCTCAGGAAAGCAATCGTCACCTCCCGCGATGCCGATGAGCTCCGACACCCAGCGGATCGCGCTGATGTGCGGGCTGTCCCATTCTTCAAAATACACCTTGGGGCGGCGCGCACCCTTGGCGACCCTGGCCGCGACGGCCGCCTGCATGGCACGCAAATCGGCCTGCAACTGTGCAATGCGCTGCGCGCCCTGCTCCGCCTCACCCACCATGGCGGCCAGCTGGAACAGCATGGAGAAAATCTCGGCCACGCTGCGCTGGTTGAAGATCGTGACCTGCACGCCGCGCTTGACCAGGTCCGAAGCAATATCGGCCTGCAGGTCCGAAAAGCCCAGCACGCAGTCGGGCTGCAGTTCCATGATCTTCTCGATCTTCGCGCTCAGGAAGGCGCTGACGCGCGGCTTCTCATCGCGCGCGCGTTTGGGCCGCACGGTGTAGCCCGAGATACCCACAATGCGCTGCTGCTGGCCCAGCAGGTAAAGCCATTCGGTGGTCTCCTCGGTCAGGCAGACGATGCGCTGCGGGCCGGGCTGGTAGTGCAGCAAGTCCGTCATGCAGTCACCTCTACAGGTGCCGTGAACAGCTCCGCCACCGCTTCGGGGCAAGACGGGAACCAGGCGTGGAAGTAACTGGCGCGCACCGCACCTTGCTGCCATACGGCCTCGCCCGCATCCGGCGCAGGCGCGGTGCCCGGCCGCGAGGTGCGTGCCGCGGGCTGTAGCGGCGTGGCCGTGGTCGAGTAATGGAAAGTGTGGCCGCGCAAGGTACCGCTTTCCAGGGCCAGCTGCTGCGGGCCCAGGCCAGCCAGCAGCTTTTGCATGGTCACTTCGCCAGGCAGCACACCCCATTGCACATGGTGTTGGCCATCCAGCGTGACCAGCGTCTCAAACAGAGCCATCATGCCGCCGCACTCGGCCCATACAGGTTTGCCTGCGGAAATGTGTGCGGCCAGGCTTTCCCGCATAGGGGTGTTAGCGGCAATCGCCTCTGCGTGCAGCTCAGGGTAGCCGCCGGGAATCCACAGCGCGTCGCATGCAGGCAGCGCCGCGCCAGACAGCGGCGAAAAAAACACCAGCTCAGCACCCAGCGCGCGCAGGGTATCGAGGTTGGCCGCGTAGATAAAACAGAAAGCGGCATCGTGCGCAACAGCGATGGTTCTGCCTTTCAGCATGGGAGCAATGGGCGCAGAGGCTTCCGGCGCCGCGAAGTCCACCGCCCATCGCTGTAAGTCGTCCAGGGTCATCTGACCCAGCGGCGTGGTGGCCAGCGTATCGGCTGCGGCGTCCAGCCTTTCCATGGCATCTGCCACTTCGGTCGCGACGGTCAGCCCCAGGTGGCGCTTGGGCAAGGCCATGGCGGCATTGCGCAACACCGCACCCAGCCATTGGTCGTTTGCCACGCTGGCCTGCAGCATGCCCGCATGGCGCGCATTGGCCACGCGATTGGCCAGCACCCCGGCCCAGGGCATGTCGGGGCGATAGTGCTGCAGGCCAAAAGCCAGCGCGCCAAAGGTAGCCACCATGCCCGATGCATCCACCACCGCCAGCACTGGCAAGCCAAAGCGCTGCGCCAGGTCGGCCGCGCTGGGCTCACCGTCAAACAGGCCCATCACGCCTTCCACAATGACCAGGTCGGCCTCCAGCGCCGCCGCATGCAGGCGCGCGCGGCAATCGTCCTCGCCCGTCATCCACAGATCCATCTGGTACACCGGCGTGCCGCTGGCCAGGGCGTGCCAGCACGGGTCCAGAAAATCCGGCCCGCACTTGAAAACCCGAACCCGCCGGCCCTGACGTGCATGCAGGCGCGCCAGCGCGCAGGTCACCGTCGTCTTGCCCTGGCCGGAAGCCGGGGCGGCGATGAGGATGGCAGGGCAGCGGACGAAGGTTTGCATGGGTGGTGTGGATGAGGCTTACTTACTGGGGCGCCCAGGTCAGGCCGACGTACGCAGAGCGCCGGCCATTGGCRTAGGTGCCAGCAGTCTGGTAGACCTTGTCGGTCACATTGTCCAGCTTGGCGACCAGTTTCCAGTCGCGCGACAGCGCCGTCGTGGCGCTCAGGTTCACGAGCGAATAGCCTGGCAGCACCACGTTGCTGGTGTCGCTGTCGAGTGCGTGCGAGGCCATCACCAGGTCCGTCGCCAGTTGCCAGCCGCCCACCGGCATCTCGGCGCCCAGCGTGCCGTATTGGCGGGAGCGGCGCTGCAGGGTTCGGTTGGTGACCAGGTTCTTCGGATTCTGCAGATCCAGCGAGCCGTGGATGTGAACATTGCCCAGCGTCTCGGCAGCCGTGAATGTCAGCCCCGTGTACTGGGCCTGCGCCGTGTTGGCATAGCAGCCACGATTGCTCAGCACCGTCGGCGGGCCGCCATTGATGCAGGGACCGTTGCCCGTGACGAAGCTCAGCAGGTTGGTCAGGCGGTTGCGATAAGCGGTGACACCGTACTGGGCAGTCCCTTGGCTGTATTTGAGCGCCATTTCCACGCTGCGGCCGGATTCGGGCTTCAAGGTCGAGGTGCCGTAAATGCTGAAACGCTGGTACAGCGTGGGGACCCGGAAGGAGGTGCCGGCGGATGCGGACACTTTCCACTGTGGCGTGAGCGCAAAGGCATAGGCGGCGGAGCCGGTGGTCTTTCCGCCGAATTCGCTGTCCGTGTCATGGCGGGCGTTGAACTGCACCGTGTGCGCGCCGCCGCTCCAGCCGTAGCCCAGGCTCACGCCATCCAGCGAACGGTTCCCGTTGAGGGTGCTCATGCCAGCCGGCACGGCCGAGGAGCCAACCAGGAGGAACACATCGCGACGGCTTTCCAGTGTGGCGCTCAGGAGATGCGCGCCAATGCGGTATTCGTTCTGGAACAACAACGTGCTGATGGTGCTCTTGTCGTAAGAAATCTGCGGGGTCGAGCCGTTCAGGCCTTCTTCACCTGAATCGGTACCTTGCGTGATCGTCAGCTTGGTGCTGTATTGGCCAGACCATTTGGCTTCCCACTGCAGGCCCAGGGTCTGCAGGTCGCTGATGCGGCGAAAGTCGCGTGTGAGGCCGCCGTCGTACTGCGCATCCATATGGCTCTGCAACACATTGGCTTCAATGCGGTGGTCAGGGTTGATCTGCAAACCCAGTTTGGCATTGGCGCTCTGGCTTTTGTAGCCGTCGGCATCGGGGTTTTGAGCCGGGATGGTCCGGGCATTGAAGCCATCGCTTTGTCCCTGCGTCAAGCCCAGCGAATAGTCAAAGCCGCCCGCTGAACCGCTGGCGGCGAGCTCGACCCGGCTGGTGTTGTAGGAGCCGTAGCCGACCGTCACGGAAGGCGAAAAACGGCCTTGGCCGCGCTTGGTGAAAATCTGGATCACGCCGGCCACGGCGTCGGAGCCATAGACTGCGCTGCTGGGGCCGCGCACGATCTCAATGCGATCAATCAGCGAGAGGGGAATGTTGTTCCAGGAGGCGGCTCCAGCCGTCGTCTGCGACTCCACCCTCACGCCGTCTACAAAAACCGGGGTGTGGCGGGTTTCACCGCCACGCACAAAAACGCTTGTATTGCTGCCGATACCGCCGTTACGGGTGATCTGTATGCCTGGCACGCGAACCAGAACGTCAGCCAGCCCCACCGGGCCGGCGCGCTCTATGGTTTCACGGTCAATGACCGTGACATCAGCAATGACATCGCCGATGGGTTGGGCGCTGCGCGTAGCGGTTACCACCATTTCCTTGAGTTGTGGCGCCGCGCCGGCCTGAGCCGCCGGGGCAGTCTGGGACAAGGCGGGAAATGCAGCGGCCACAGCCAGCGGAAGCACGGCAAGGCGTGTGTGGAAAACACAGGTTTTCATGGAATCAGACAATCAACAAAATACCCTCACTGGCTTCCCCGCCAGTGCATGAGCGTTACAAACGCTCATGCCAGTTCATGGACGTGCGCGTTCACCTTGTTGGCCGGTATCCGGGCTGACGGAACTGCCTCCATCGCCTTCCCAAGCGTGTGTTCAAAACGCTCAGTGGCTAGTGATGAAAGCTGAATGGGCTTCTGACTTGACGTCAGGAGCCCATTCGTCCGTATTACCGTTGCGGGGGCAGCGCAGGTTAAAGGTCTCGGCGCCAGCGAATCAGGTTGACCTGATGCATGGCTTTGACCCCCTCCTGCTTCCCGTTGAACTGCAGCGTGCGAACCACACTGCGGGCACCAACAGGGCAGATTCTACGCGGGCCTTCCCCATGTCCGGCCGCAAACCCTACAATCGGAGCTGCCATGTCGAACCAAACCCAAATCGACCAGATCGTCGAACGCGTTGAGCGGCTCCTGCTGCGCTATGAGGAGCTGCAGCGTACCAACGAGCTCCTGGTGGAGCAGGTCGGCGTTCTGACGCACGAACGCGACTCCCTCAAATCGCGGCTGGGCGCGGCACGCGCCCGTGTGGATGCACTGCTGGAGCGCCTGCCCGAAACCAACGGGCATGCCGTCAAAAACACTGTGGGAACCGAGTCATGAAACAGCTCGAAGTGCAGATCATGGGCCAAAGCTATTTGCTGGGCTGCCCCGAAAATGGCGACGCCCGAATGCTGGACGCCGTGAACCGTGTTGACATGGCCATGTGCAGGATTCGCGATGCCGGGAAAATCAAGGCACGTGACCGCATTGCCGTTCTGGCGGCGCTCAATCTCGCCTTTGAGCTCCCCGAGCGCACGCCAAACGCTACGCCCACACCCGCTGCGACAACAGCGGAAACAACCGCCAGTGCTGGCGAAACAACGCATCCGCAACTCACAGCCTTGCTACAGCGGCTTGACACGGCCCTGGGCGTTGACGGCCGCCTGCTTTAAGCCCGCGCACCCCTGCGGTAAATCACTCCCTACTTCGCGCGCGAGGGCCGCAAAGGCCTACAATGAACATGTCTGCGATGCGCATTGGGCTTTATATTTCCTTGAACCAATGCTCTTCGAGCACGGGCTTGGTAAATTGTCCGGCAGGTGTGATCGTCTCGCGTCAGACGAACCCGAAACCTGACTGCCCTCGCCCACCTGAACCCCGGTTCAGGATGACGGTCCAGTGGCACTCGCAGACACCTTTCTTTTCTTGTCCCGGATCCGAACGGAATCCAGGCCGCGAACAAAAACAATAGCCGGTTGTGGGCCCAGCCCGCCGTGCCACAGCAGATCTGATGTCTCTCGAACCCCAACTTATTGCCGAACTTCTTTTGTTGGGTCTGTGCACCGGTTTTCTTGCAGGCCTGCTGGGCATCGGCGGCGGGATGCTGATGGTGCCGTTCATCACCTTCATCCTCACGGCAAAGGGCTACCCGCAGGAATACACCGTGAAAATGGCGGTCGCCACCTCGCTGGCCACCATCTGCTTCACCTCGTTGTCATCAGTGCGTGCGCATCACCGGCGCGGGGCCGTGCTGTGGCCCATCGTTCGGCTGCTGGCGCCCGGCATTTTGCTGGGGTCATTGATTGGCGCCCAACTGGCAGTGGCCTTGCCGGGCAAGATCCTCAGCATCCTGTTTGCCGTTTTTGTGGCGTTTTCAGCCACCCAGATGTTTCTGGGCCGTAAACCCAAACCCAGCCGCACCCTGCCCGGCCGCCTGGGCACCTTTGGCATGGGTGGTGTCATCGGCATGCTGTCTTCACTGGTGGGTGCAGGCGGCGCCTTCGTTTCGGTGCCCTTCATGACCTGGTGCAACGTGAAAATCCATGACGCCGTGGGAACCTCGGCAGCCCTTGGTTTTCCAATCGCGCTGGCCGGCACCCTGGGCTACATCTGGGCCGGCCAGAATCTCCCGCAAATGCCGCCCGGCTCCATCGGCTTTCTGTACCTGCCAGGGCTGGTCATCATCTCGGTGGCCAGTATTTGCACAGCGCCGCTGGGCGCACGCACGGCGCATCGCATGGACATCCAGCCGCTGAAGAAAGTCTTCGCGGTTGTGCTGTACATCCTGGCGGCCTATTTCCTGCTGCGCTAACCCTTGTCGTACTACCGGCGGGCCGCAGCACGCCGGGGCTGTGCCGTTTTGGGACGAAAACCAATTGTCTGCTCGATCAACGCCCCGCCATCGGTCATCAAAAAAGTCTTGAAAGCCTGCGCTACCGGCGTCAGCCGCTTGTTGCGGCGGTGCACGACATACCAATTCAGCATCAGCGGAAAACCCTGCACGTCGAGMACGGTCAGGCTGCCCACCTGAAGTTCGCGGCTGATGGTATGCGCCGACAGAAAACTCACCCCCATGCCCGCGATCACGGCCTGTTTGATGGTTTCCGTGCTCTTGATCTCCATCGCGATGTTGAGGTCGGCCAGGTGCGCGCCGAAGCCCTCCTCCATCGAATTCCAGGTATCGGAACCCTTTTCACGCACAACAAAGGGTTCGCTGGCCAGGCGCGATAGCGGAATGCGCTTTTTGGCTGCCAGCGGATGGTTGGGCGCCGCCACAACAACATAAGGGTGCGGGGCGAAAGGTTCGCTCACTGTGTCCATATCCAGCGGCGGGCGCACCATGACGGCCAGATCCGTCAGGTTATCGGTCAGCTGGCTCAAGAGTTCCTCGCGATTGCAGACGCCGAAGTCCAGCGTCACGCCCGAGTGGCGCCGTGCGAACTCGACGAGCAGGCGCGGAAAAAAATAATCTCCGGCGCTGATCACCGCAACATTCAGCTTGCCGCCGGAGATGCCCTTGAACTGCGC
>NZ_JBFUGX010000154.1:0-7663 GCF_056402675.1 Polaromonas sp. P3_C2
ATCCAAGCTTGCTCATAAAAATGCTCCTTGTTTGTAAAAAATAGCAATGGCCCYGGACGCGCGGTCCACAAGGCGCATCCCGGACCAGGTCCGGGATGACAGAAAAATCAGGCGAGGTATTTGTCGCGCAGGGCCTGTGTGGCGCCACGGAAAACGCCGAGGTCGCTGCCGACGCCGACAAAAGTCGCGCCCATCTCCATGTAGCGGCGCGCGTCGGCCTCCACCGGCGCCAGGATGCCGACCGGTTTGCCGTGCGCCTTGGCGGCGGCAAAAATTTTCACCATGGCGGCCTGCACCTCCGGGTGCCCGGCATTACCGAGGTGGCCCAGGCCGGCGGCCAGGTCGGACGGGCCGACAAACATGCAGTCGACACCGTCGATGGCGGCAATCTCGTTCGCTGCCGCCGTGCCGGCGATGCTTTCGATCTGCACCATCACGCAGATGTGGTCGTTGATGGACTTGAGGTAGTCCGGCACCGTGCCGTACTTGTTGCTGCGCTGGGACACCGACACGCCGCGAATGCCTTGCGGCGGGTAACGGGTGGCGGCGACGGCGCTGGTGGCCTGCTCGGCGGTTTCGACAAAGGGGATCAGGAAGTTGTAGAAGCCGGCATCGAGCAGGCGCTTGAGCTCTACCGAGTTGTTTGAGGTCGGGCGCACCACCGGTGCGCTGCGGCTGTCTTTCAGCGCCATCAGTTGCGGGATGTAGGTGGCCATGTCGTTGGGCGAATGTTCACCGTCAAGCAGGATCCAGTCGAAACCGGCCACGCCCAGCACCTCGGTGGTGATGGCGTTGGACAGCGAGGACCAGCAGCCGATCAGTTTTTTGCCGGCCAGCAGGTCGCGCTTGAAGCTGTTGGGAAAACTTTGATAAGGGGTTGCTTGTGTCATGAGTTAACTCTCTTTTTATCGATGATCTCTGTTGATCAGGTAGGCAGTGAATCTTTGAATCTATACGTCAATGCATCAGTCCATCAGGTAATGGGCGCCGGGTTGAACAACACCAGCGCGTTGTGCAGCTTCCAGTGTTCGGCCCAGGTTTTCTTTCGGCCGCTGGCAACGTCCAGCATGAACTGGAACAGCTCCCAGCCGACGTCTTCAATGGTGGCATCGCCGTCGGCAATACGCCCGGCATTGATGTCCATCAGGTCGTGCCAGCGCCGGGCGAGGTCGCTTCGCGTGGCCACCTTGATGACCGGCACTTCCGCCAGGCCGTAGGGCGTGCCGCGGCCGGTGGTAAACACATGGATGTTGATGCCCGCGGCCAGCTGCAGCGTGCCGCAGATGAAGTCGCTGGCGGGCGTGGCGGCGTAGATCAGGCCTTTTTGTTTCACCTTCTCGCCGGGTGCCAGTACACCGCTGATGGGCGCGGAGCCTGACTTGACGATGGAGCCCATGGCCTTTTCCACAATGTTGGAAAGGCCGCCTTTTTTGTTGCCCGGCGTGGTGTTGGCGCTGCGGTCAACCTGCCCTTTTTTCAGGTACGCGTCATACCAGGCCATCTCGCGGATCATCGCGGCGGCCACTTCAGGGCTGCTGGCCCTCGATGTCAGCTGGTCAATACCGTCGCGCACTTCAGTGGTCTCGGAAAACATCACCGTGGCGCCGGCACGCACCAGCAGATCGGTGGCAAAGCCCACCGCAGGGTTGGCCGTGACACCAGAGAACGCATCGCTGCCACCGCATTGCACGCCCACCACCAGCTCGCTGGCGGGCACCGTTTCGCGGCGTCGCGCATTCAGGCGTTCGAGATGTTGCAGTGCCATGTCCATGACCGAATCAATCATGGACATGAAGCCGACATGGTTCTCGGACTGCAGGCACACCACATCCAGCGCGGCTTCCGCATTCGTGCCCACATCGGCCACGTTGCGTTCATCGACGATCTGGATGGTGCCCGGCGGCAGCAAACGTTCAGGCTGCAGCTTCTCGCAGCCCAGGCTGACCACCATGACTTCACCGCCGAAGTTGGGGTTCAGGCTGATGTTGCGCAGCGTGCGGATCGGGATGATGGCGTCCGGCGCATCGATGGCCACGCCGCAGCCGTAGGTGTGCTCCAGCCCCACCACATCATCGACATGGGGAAAGCGGGGCAACAACTCTGCCTTGATGCGCTTGACGGCGAAGTCCACCACGCCGGCCACGCACTGCACGGTGGTGGTGATGGCCAGGATGTTGCGGCTGCCGACCGATCCGTCCGGGTTGCGGTAGCCCTCAAAGGTGTAACCCTCCAGCGCGGGCTGAGGGGCCGGCCGCACGGTGGCGATGGGAAGCGCGTCCAGCGTGCGCGCGTCGGGCATCTCCAGCAGGCGTTCATGCACCCAGCTGCCGGCGGGAATATCTTTCAATGCGTAACCGATGGGCACGTTGTAACGCAGCACCGCCGCGCCCTTGGGCAAGTCGACCAGCGCCACCTTGTGGCCCTGCGGAACCCGCTCGATCAGCGTCAACCCATCGGCAAACACTGCGCCCGCTGGCAGGCCACCATCGTTGGCAACAATGGCGACGTTGTCCGCACCGTGCATGCGGATAAAAAGAGGGTTGACGTTGGTGCGTTCCATCAGAAGTCGACGATTTCCACCCAGTTCGGGTTCTTGCCCGCGGGCTGGCTCACCCCGGCGGCAGGCACACCCGTGGCCGCATCGATCGGATGCAGCGACACGGCATGGGAGTCCTGGCCGGTAGAGATAAGGAACTTGCCGCTCGAGTCCACCGCAAAGCCGCGGGGCGTTTTCTCAGTGGGCGTTGTGCCGGCTGTTTGCAGCAGGCCGGTGGCAGGGTCTATTTTGAATGTGGTCAACGTGCTGGAAGTACGCTCCGATCCATACAGATACCGTCCGTCGGCGGACAGCTGGAGGTCTGCCGCCCATGGCTTGCCCGTAAAACCAGCCGGCATGACAGTGCTTCGCTGCAGATGGCGCATGGCGCCCTTGCCAGCGTCGTATGCAAACACATCCACACCGCCGTCCAGTTCGTTAAGCAGGTAGACATGCGTCTGGGCCTTGTTCCACAGGAAGTGCCGCGGGCCGGTTTTGGCCGGCGACACATTCACCAGCGCCGGATCGTTGGCGCTCAGCTGGCCGGTCTTGGGGTCGAAGCGCCAGCTCGACAGGTTGTCGCCGCCCAGGCTGGTGGCAAATACATAACGGCCCGCAGGGTCCTGGTGAATGGCGTGGGCGTTGGGCGAAGTCGGAACGATCTGCTGGACGGGCCCGACAAGGCCGTCGGCACCCACGCTGTTCACCRTGATCTTGTTGCCGCCATAGGAGGCGGCAAAGAGCCAGCGGCCAGAGGCGTCCAGGTCAATGTTGGCCATGCTGTCGGCCAATGAGGCCTCGCCGAGTTTCTTCAGCCCGCCGTTGGCGCCGTCGATGGCAAAGGTGACAACGCGAAACGGCTGCGAGCGCAGGGCCACGTACAGGATTTTTTTGTCCTTGCTGACCACCATGGGCATGGCGGTTCCGCCCACAGGAACCCTCGCCACCGGCTTGAGGGCACTTGCGGCGCGATCCAGCTGAAACACCGAGATCTCCTGGCTGTCGGCGTTGCTGACATACACCCAGGTGGCTGCGCTGCTGGCGCCAGCGGCAGCCATGGTCCCGGCAAAAACGGCGGGGATCAGGACCTGGCGAATGGTGGTTCCTGTTGTCATGGATGTCTCCGTTGTGTTGTTGAACTTTTTACTTGCCGACCGTCATGTAGAGGCTGGGCAACCACATGGAGAAAGCCGGCACAAACGTGACCAGTGCGAGCGCGAAAATCAGCGCGCCATAGAAAGGCCAGATGGTCCGCATCACGGTGCCCACGGACACTCCGCCAATGGCACACCCCACGAACTGGGTCGTTCCCACGGGCGGCGTGTTCAATCCCAATGCGCAGTTGATCAGCAACACGATGCCGAACTGCACCGAGCTCATGCCGTAGTGCTGGGCAATCGGCAGGAAGATGGGCGTGCACAGCAGGATGGTCGCGGCCATGTCCAGGAAGGTGCCCAACACAAACAGGATGATGTTGATCAGCAGGAAGATCACCCACGGTGTGGTGGTGATTTGCGATAGCATCTGGCCTGTCAACTCCGCCACGCCATAGAGGCTGATGAGGTAACCGAAGGTGCTGGAGATGCCGATCAGCAGCAAGATGACGCCGGTGGTCTTGACCGCCTTGGAGGCCGCCTTGATGAAGTGCTCCCATTTGATGGAGCGGTAAACAAAGATCGTCAGCGCCAACGCATACAACACGGCAACGGCCGCAGACTCTGTCGCCGTGAACACACCCGACAAAATGCCGCCCAGGATGATGACCACGATCATCAGGCCCGGCAAGGCAGCCGCGAGTGAACGCGCGACGATGGACCAGCCGGGAAAGGTGCCTGCGGGGTAACCACGCTTCACGGCCACCAGGTAAGCGGCCGCCAGGTTGCAGATGGTCAGGATCGCGGCAGGCACCAGCGCAGCAAGAATCAGCGCTGCGATCGACACCTTGCCACCGGCAGCCAGCGAATAAATGATCAGGTTGTGGCTGGTCGGCATCAGTGCGCCCACCAGTGCGGCGTGCGTCGTCACGTTGACCGCATAGTCGGCATGGTAACCCTCTTTTTTCATCATCGGGATCATCACGGCACCCATGGCCGAAACGTCAGCCACAGGCGAACCGGACACACCGCCGAACAAGGTGCAGGCCACCACATTGGACATGCCCAGGCCGCCGCGCACATGGCCCACCAGGCCGCGCGCGAGATTGACGATACGGTCCGCCACACCGCCGTAGAGCATCAGCTCGCCGGCAAAGATGAAAAATGGAATCGCAAGGAAAGAGAAGATGCCCATGCCTGACGTCATCTGCTGGAAACCGACGGCCAGGGGCAGGCCCTCATACGCCAGCGTGGCCAGGGCCGAGAGGCCAATCGAAAAGGCAACGGGAACGCCAAGCAGCAGAAACAGTGTGAACGAAAGGCAGAGAATAAGTAATGGAATTGTCATGATGGATGCTTAGCCCCAGGCTGGTTCAACTTCGCGGCCTTTGGCCAGGGCAATGATGTGTTCGATCGAGAACATCACGATAAGAACGCCGGCCACAGTGGCAGGCACATACTTCCAGCCCTCGGAAATCCAGAGGGTGGGCAGGCGGTAGCCCCACACGGATATTGCGAGATAACCGCAGTTCCATGCCATGGCAGCGCCGAAGAGCAGGACCAGCGCGTGAATCAGGTACTCCATCTTCAGCCGCAGCCAGTCGGGCGCCAGCACCAGCATGGACTCGAGGCCGATGTGGCCTGCATCGCGGACGCCGACGGCAACACCCAGCATGGTCACGTATACAACCAGCAGAAGCGCCAGGCTTTCGGCCCATGTCGGCGTGTTGTTCAGCACGTAGCGGCCGAACACTTGCCAGCTGACGGCGCAAATCACCGCTACCAGCCCGAAGATACCCAGCCACATGCAGGCCCGGGCGAGCTTGCGACAAATTGTTGTGTACATAAATTGATCCGGATCTGTTGGACCGGCGTTGGTAGAAAAGAAACTGTTGGCGCCGGTCTTTCCGGCGGCCTGTTATATTTTTGCTCGCTGACATCTCCTGTCACCGGCGATCAATCGCCGATGACGAGAGGGGTCATACCTTGCTTACTTGGTGTCCTGGATACGCTTGACCAGCGCCTTCAGCTTTGCATCCACAATAAATTTGTCATAGACAGGTTTCATCGCGTTCTGGAATGAAGCCTTGTCGACCTCAATGAACTCGGCGCCACCGGCTTTGGCGATGGCCTTGGATTTGGCTTCACGCTCGTCCCACAGTTTGCGCATGTAAGGAACCGACTCTTTGGCCGCCTGGCGAATCGCCTTCTGGTCATCCGCACTCAGGGTGTCCCAGGTCCGCTTGGAGAACAGCAGCATTTCAGGGGCCAGCGAGTGCTCTGTGATCGAGTAGTACTTGGCCACTTCAAAGTGACGCGAGCTCTCATACGAAGGGTAATTGTTTTCAGCGCCGTCAACCAGGCCGGTCTTCAGTGCGGTGTAGACCTCGCCGTAAGGCATGGGGGTGGCATTGGCACCCATGGCTTCCAGCAGTGCAACCCACAGGTCGGATTGCTGGACGCGGATCTTCATGCCCTTGGCATCGGCCAAGGTGCGGACTGGTTTTTTGGCGGTATAGAGCGAGCGAGCGCCGCTGTCGTAGTACGCCAGGCCGATAAAGCCCTGTGGTGCGCAGGAGGCGAGGATCTCTTCACCGATCGCGCCGTCCAGCACATGGCGCATGTGTTCCGTGGAGCGGAACAGGAAAGGCATGGTCGGCACTTGCGTCTCAGCGCAAATGTTGTTCATCGGCGCAATGTTCACGCGGGTCATGGCCAGCGCGCCGATCTTGGTCTGCTCGATCGTGTCCTTCTCGTTGCCCAAAGCGCTGTTGTTGAACACCTTGATGGTGTGCTTGCCGTTGGTCAACACCTTCAGGCGCTCACCCATGAACTTGACAGCCTCGACGGTGGGATAACCGTCGGGGTGGATGTCCGACGAACGGAACTCGGTGGCGAAGCTTGCCAGCGGCATCAGCGCCAGTGCAGCGGMAACTGCAAACAGTGTTTTTTTAATCTTCATGTCTCATCCTCTAGGGTTGGTGGTGGAAAACAGGTAGCAGGAACTTTTAATACAGACACGCGGGCTCAGGCAGCCCGCGCACGCCGGGGCGCAGCGCGAACACACCGCCGGCCAGCGGCTGGTCAGATAAGTCGATGCCTTCGGGGCGTATCGACGTCACGAACAGGGTGTCGAGCCCGGCGCCGCCAAAGGCGCACATGGCAGGTTTTTTGACCGGCACGGCCAGCGAACGGTCCAGCTTGCCGGCGGGCGTGAAGCGATGAATCAGGCCGGCGTCGTTGCCGCAGATCCAGTAGCAGCCGTCGGCGTCGACTGCCGCGCCATCAGGGCGGCCGGGTAGCGGGTTCATGTCGACAAAGACGCGCCGGTTGTATGGCGTGCCGGTCTCGGTGTCGTAGTCAAAGGCCCAGATGACCTGTACCGACGGATGCGAGTCCGACAGGTACATCGTGCGGCCGTCGGGGCTGAAGGCCATACCGTTCGGCGTGATGAAACCGTCCAGGAGTTTTTTTAGTTCGCTATCTTTTTTGTAGCTATAAATACAACCCACACGTGCGCCGGCAGCCATATTCATCAACATGGTACCGGCAAGAAAGCGCCCCTGACGGTCGCAGCGGCCATCGTTAAAGCGCATGCCGGGCGTGGCATGCGTAACGGCGGCAAGCTGCTTGAACCCAAGCTGGCCATCCGCCCGTGGACTCAGGCGGAACACGCCGCTTTCAGTGCCTGCGACCCAGTCCTGCGTGCCGCCTATCGACGCAACGCAGGCCAGCATTTCGGGAGCGGCCCATTCGGTGAGCACGCCTTCGGCCACGCTCCAGCGGCACAGCCTGCGCGCCGGAATATCAACCCAATAGAGCGCTTGTTCGGCGGCCTGCCAGACAGGGCTTTCCCCTGTGCCATGGCGCGCATCCAGAACCAGCTCGACGTGAGACTCGCTCATGTTTATCCTGACCACTCAGTCGCCGAAAGGACCGGCTACTACGAAGCCGCCGCCCTGGTACTGGGCGACCGGGTCTTTCAGGTCAGGCGCGGGGGTTCGGGCGTAGACGGCCTCGCGAAAGATGTCCG
>NZ_JBFUGX010000155.1:0-7622 GCF_056402675.1 Polaromonas sp. P3_C2
CGACAGAACTCAAGCGCCAGGCAGCCACACCTGGGCAAGCGTGGCCAGTGAGGGTTCTTTTGGGTTGCTATTAAATCAGGAGCTGCTTGCGCCCGTTTTATAAGGGTTTCTGGCACTTTTAGCATGAAATTTTGGTGTTCTTGTGCTTCGCTTCAAAGTGCTGCCAGATTAACTGTACATATCGCGCCAGAACAAAAAAACCAATCACCCGCCCATTCAGCGTTTGCGCGGCCCTCCGGGCACCCACGAGAACCAGGCCATCACAGCCACGGGCACGCCCAACCCCAGCCAGCACCACCAGTCGCCCCAGCCGTCAGACACCAGCGCGGTCAGCAGGCCGGTGGTGCTGAGCATGCCCAGCACGAGKGGCCAGCGCCACAGGCGCCAGAAAGCGGAGCCCTTCGCGGGATCGGCCTTTGCGCTCACGCGGCACCGCCAGTCGTTTCATGGCGTGCGGCATGCGGCGCTGGTGCTTGCCCTGCCGGTGCTGTTTTTTCCGGCTTCGCGGCTTTGGCCGGATTGCGCCGTCCAAGCCACAGGTAAAGGCCGCTGCCCAGCACGATGATGGTCGCGATGTCCAGCAGGGCCCAGAGGATTTGCATCGGCATGCCGCCGTAGTCGCCGAAGTGCAGCGGCTGCGATACGAGCAGCGCGGTCAGGTACCAGGGAAGCGGCGGGCTGGCTGTGAGTTTGTTGGTGCCTGCGTCCACCAGCACGGGCTTGAGCAGCCGCGAGTTGAAGGGCTCATTGCCGCGCAGGAACACCGTGTAGTGGTGCGGGCTTGAAAACGACGTACCCGGAAAAGCGATAAAGGCCATCTTCATTTCAGGCGCCAGCGCGGTCGCTGATGAAGCTGCCTGCTGCACCGAGGCCAGGCGTGCCGGCGGTTTTTGCCCTTGGTAAGGCGCCAGCAGCGAACTCAACTGGTCGTACTGCCAGTACTTGATCAACAGGTCGGCCCAGGTGTTGATCATGCCCGTGGCGCCCACGGTGAAGGCCCACACCAGCGTCACGATGCCCAGCAGGTTGTGCAGGTCCAGCCAGCGGGCGCGTGGGCGGGTTTGCCGCACCGTGCCGAAGTCCAGCTTGCGCATGAAGGGCGCATACAGCACCACACCCGAGACAATCGCCACCAGCAGCAAGAGCCCCATAAAGCCCAGAAAGAGCTTGCCCGCGAGTCCGGCAAAGAGGTCAACGTGCAGCTTGAGCATCACGTACATAAAGCCTTCGTCGAACCTGGGCTGGGCCAGCACAGCTGCGGTGCGTGCATCGACAGCGACGGTCTTGTTACCCACMTCGGACAGTGGCGTGTCGCCCAGCGTGACGTACCAGAAGCGGTCGTCGTCGATCTCGTGTGAGGCGAACATCGGCACCTTGCCCGGGTGCAGTGCCTGCGCCACTTCCATGACCTTGTCCAGGCTGGCGCGCGGCGTGCCCTTCGGCAAATCGGGCGCTTCAACTTCAGTGCCCAGCAGGTGGCCGATTTCGTGGTGAAAGATCAGCGGCAGCCCGGTCAGGCACAGCAGCAGCATGAAGACCGTGCAAACCAGGCTGCTCCATTTGTGCACCCAGGTCCAGGTCTTGATGCGCCGGCTGTCCATCGCCGTCTTCTTGCCCGTGGGGCTGGTCGTGGTCATCGTGGCTCTCCTTCTTGTCGTCTAGAAGCGGTAGGTAGCGCTGGCCACCACCGTGCGCCGCGCGCCATACCAGCAGTCGCCGCGGGCCAGGCAGGTGCTGAAGTAGGTCTTGTCGGTCGCGTTGTTGATGTTGACGGCGTAGCGCCAGTTCGCGGTGTCGTAGGCGAACATCAAATCCAGCAGCGCGGCTGCGGGGATTTCGGGGCCGCTGCCGCCGCCTTGCTGGTCCCGGAAAGCGCCCATCCAGCGCACACCGGCGCCCGCCGAAAAGCCATTCATGCCGGCGATGGAGAAGCGGTACCTGGCCCAGGCGCTGGCCTGGTGCTGGGGCAAGCCTTCGAGCTGCTTGTCCAGCTCGGTGTAGTTGTAGTGCGCGACCAGCTCCAGATTGGACGTGACGGAGCCCTTGACTTCCAGCTCCAGCCCTTTGGTGCGCGTGGCGCCAACCTGGGTGTAGACATTGGGCAGCGGCGAGGCAATCTGGTTTTTCTCGCGCAGGTCGTAGAGCGCGGCACTATAAGCCAGTGCGCGGCCCGCCGGCTCGTATTTCAGGCCCAGTTCCCATTGCTCACCGCGCAGCGGCGTGAAGAGTTGACCCTTGATGGCGGCCTGCGGGGTGAAGGATTCGCTGTAGCTCACATAGGGCGACCAGCCCGAGGGGTGGGCATACATCAGGCCCAGGCGCCTGGTGGTGGCCGAGGTTTCTTCATCAGGGCGGCCTTCGGCGCCCGACACGGACTTGTCATGGCGAAGGCCCGTCGTCACGATCCAGTTGTCCAGCTTCATCTGGTCCTGCAGATACAGGCCTGTTTGCCGTTGCGTGGTGCCCGGCAGGGCCGCGCGTACGGGGATGAGCAGGTTGCCGTAGATGGGCGCGTAGGCGTCGATATCACTGACCGTGGCGCCCGCCCAGGTGTTCTCGCTGTGGCGCGCAAAGTCCGCGCCCACCAGCAGCGTGTGCTTGAGCGCGCCGGTGGTGAAATGGCCCTCGGCGTGGTTGTCCAGCGCGGTGATGCGGTTGCGTGTGAGCGAGCTGTCGTTGATGCGGCCCAAGCGCCGCTTGGTCACCGGGTCAGACCCCCAACTGCCGGGGCTGGTGAAGAAGTCGCCGTAGTGGTAGCGGTTGTCGTTCTCGTTGGTGGCGTGGCGAAAGTTCTGGCGCACCGTCCAGGTGTCGTTGAACTTGTGCTCAAACAGCCAGCCGATGGATTTGCGCTCGGAGTCGTAGTAGTCGCCCGGTTCACCGATGAAGCGGTTGGTCGGCAACTGGCCGTTCGGGTTGGGCAGCAGCGTGCCTTCCCAGGGAAAGAACTGCGAGGTTGAGCCGCTCTTGTCTTTTTGCCACAGTGCCTGCAACGTGAGCGAGGTGGCAGCATTGGGCCGCCAGGTGAGCGACGGCGCGATCAGGCTGCGGTCGTCGGGTACGAAGTCAACCTGCGTGTTGGAGCTGCGTTTGAGTGCGACCAGCCGGTACAGCCATTCACCATCTTCCGTCAGCGGGCCGGTCAGGTCAAGCTGGAGCTGCTTGCGGCCGTTGCTGCCGAACTGCACGCCCACTTCGCGCTGGGTTTCGGTTTGCGGCCTTTTGCTGACCATGTTGATGACGCCGGCCGCCGTGCCCGCGCCGAACAGCATGCCCGACGGGCCGCGCAGTACCTCCAGGCGCTCCAGGGTGTAAGGGTCTGCGCGTGTGCGGCTGGTGTAGTAGCCGTAGGCTTCACGCAGGCCGTCCAGGTAGTTGTCCGGGCTGGCGCCGCGCACACGCACCGAGTCGGTTCGTGAATCCAGTCCATAGGCATCGGAGCGCACGCCGGCGGCGTAGCCCAGGGCGTCCTGCAGGTTGTTGGCACCCTGGTCGGTAATCTGCTGGCTGGTGATGACGGTCACGGCCTGCGGCGTTTCGGACAGCAGCGTGTCGGTCTTGGTCGCGGTAGAAGCCCTTTTGGCGCGGTAGCCGATCACCGGGCCGGTGGCGGTCTCTTTCTCCTGGTCGGAGCGCACCTGCACTTCGCGAAGGGTTGTCTCGGCCGCTGTCTGGGCATATGCGCCTTGAAGCGCGGCGATCAGAGAAAGGATGGCGAACGGTGCAAGGTGGCGCGCGGCGTGCGGCGGATGCGAGGTGAGCAAGTCAAAACTCCTGGGGAGGATCGCCAGGGAACTGGCGTGCGCACAGCAGCCCCTGACGCCACGATAGGTGACGAAATTTCAGGGGGCCTGTGGGCGGGTTGTTGGCTTGCTACGCCTGGCAGCACGAGAAGGCTGCCGGGTTGTTTGGCTAGCGAGTAGGGCGCTGCGAACTATACCACTAGATGAGAGTAATTCTCATCTTGGTCCCTGCAAGCCCCAGGGGAATTCCGGTGAAAAACCGCGCAAAAAAAGGCCGCCCGGAGAGGACGGCCTTTTCGGGTATCCCATCACTGCATCACTGCACAGTGATGGGGCTGCGGATCAGGTAGTCAAACGCACTGAGCGCCGCCTTCGCGCCTTCACCGGCCGCGATGATGATCTGCTTGAAGGGCACGGTCGTCACGTCACCCGCCGCGAACACGCCCGGCACAGAGGTCTGGCCCTTGGCGTCGACGATGATCTCGCCGTGTTTGGACAGGTCCACCACGCCCTTGAGCCAGTCGGTGTTGGGCACCAGGCCGATCTGGATGAACACACCTTCAAGCTCAACGGTTTTCAGCTCGCCGCTGGCGCGGTCTTTGTAGACCAGGCCATTGACCTTCTGGTCGCCGGTGATTTCGGTCGTTTGCGCGTTGGTGAACACCGTCACGTTCTGCAGGCTGTTCAGCTTGCGCTGCAGCACGGCGTCGGCGCGCAGCGCAGTGTCGAACTCGATCAGCGTCACGTGGCCAACGATGCCGGCCAGGTCAATCGCCGCCTCGACGCCCGAGTTGCCGCCGCCGATCACCGCCACGCGCTTGCCCTTGAAGAGCGGGCCGTCGCAGTGCGGGCAGTAGGCCACGCCCTTGTTCTTGAACTCATGCTCGCCGGGAACATTGATGTTGCGCCAGCGTGCACCGGTCGAGATCACGATGGACTTGCTCCTGAGCGAGGCGCCGCTTTCGAGCTGCACTTCGATCAGGTTTTTGTCCGGCCCGCTGTTCGGTACCAGCGCCTTGGCGCGCTGCAGGTTCATGATGTCCACGTCGTAGTTGCGCACGTGCTCTTCCAGCGCGTGGGCAAATTTGGGGCCTTCGGTTTCCTTGATGGAGATGAAATTCTCGATGCCCAGGGTGTCCAGTACCTGGCCGCCGAAACGCTCGGACGCCACACCGGTGCGGATGCCCTTGCGCGCGGCAT
Source organism: Polaromonas sp. P3_C2 (assembly GCF_056402675.1). Classification (NCBI taxonomy): domain Bacteria; kingdom Pseudomonadati; phylum Pseudomonadota; class Betaproteobacteria; order Burkholderiales; family Comamonadaceae; genus Polaromonas; species Polaromonas sp. P3_C2. Next base: position 4,944 of record NZ_JBFUGX010000155.1, read on the forward strand.
ACACGGCCGCTGCCGCGCCGGCCGGGCCGCCGCCGACGATCAGCACGTCGAAGGCTTCCTTTTTGTCGATGATCTTGGCTTCACGTTCGACGCCGCTGGTGTCGATCTTGGCCAGGATTTCCTCCAGGCTCATGCGGCCGTTTCCGAACATGGTTCCGTTGAGGAAGACCGTGGGCACGCCCATGATCTCGCGCTCTTTCACTTCGTCCTGGAAGGTGCCGCCTTCGATCATCGTGGTCTTGATGCGGGGGTTCTGCACCGTCATCAGGTTCAGCGCCTGGACCACGTCGGGGCAGTTGTGGCAGGTCAGCGAGACATAGACCTCGAAGTCGAAATCGCCGTCGAGCGCGCGGACCTGCTCGAGCACGGGTTGCTCTACTTTGGGCGGGTAGCCGCCAATCTGCAGCAGCGCCAGGATCAGCGAGGTGAATTCATGACCCATGGGCAGGCCGGCAAAACGCGGGCCGTGGTTTTCACCGGGGCGGTTGATCGAAAACGAGGGCTTGCGGTGCGGGTCGTCGCGGCTTTCGGTCAGTTTGACCAGGGGCGAAGACTCGGCCACATCTTTCAGCAGCGACAGTACTTCACCCGAAGCCTCGCTGCCGTCGAGCGAAGCGACGATTTCGATGGGCGCAGTGGCGCGTTCGAGATAGCTTTTCAGTTGGGCTTTGGTGGCGTCGTCGAGCATGGCAGTGTCACTTTCAATTTCAATGAGGAACAAAAAAGCCCGGGACGGCACACACGCGTGTGCCGGGGCCCGGGCCTTCGTCAGGAAGGCTGCAGGGCGTTAGACCTGTTCTTAGATCTTGCCGACGAGGTCGATGGACGGGGCGATCGTCTTGGCGCCTTCGTTCCACTTGGCAGGGCAGACCTGGCCGGGGTGAGCGGCGGTGTACTGGGCTGCCTTCAGCTTGCGCAGGGTTTCCTTGACGTCACGYGCGATCTCGTTGGAGTGCACTTCAGCAGTCTTGATGACGCCTTCGGGGTTGATCACAAAGGTGCCGCGCAGCGCCAGGCCTTCTTCAGGGATGAACACGTCAAAGGCTTTGGTCAGCGTGTGGGTCGGGTCGCCCACCAGCGGGAACCTGGCCTTGCCGACAGCAGGGGAGGTTTCGTGCCACACCTTGTGCGAGAAATGCGTGTCGGTGGTCACGATGTAGACCTCAGCACCGGCTTTCTGGAATTCGGCGTAGTTGTCGGCAGCATCTTCGACCTCGGTAGGGCAGTTGAAGGTGAACGCAGCCGGCATGAAGATCAGGACCGACCATTTGCCCTTCAGCGATTCGTCTGAAACGTCGATGAACTTGCCATTGAGGAAGGCTTGGGTTTTGAAAGGCTGGACTTGGGTATTGATCAGGGACATCTGGATGGCTTCCTATGCTGGGTTAAAGAACGGGTAAAAATGCTTTTGAGACGATAGTATAACTCTTTTAAATATAGTATATCGATAGATATTAACTATTTATCGAATAGGCGCGATGCGGCGGATTTTGACTGTCCATTCTTGTTATTCGCCGCTACGACCGACGTGCTGACGCCTTTGTGCATCCGGAACGTGTGGGGTGTGACGGCTCACGCGGTAGAGCAGCAGGACGGTATGGCATTGCAGCGCCAATACCTTTTTGAAGCGCCGGCCTGACGATCAGGCCGAAAGGGCAATTACGAGGGCTGATTCGTCGACTAGGGCCTGTACCGGGGAGCGAACTTTGAGGCTGCTGCCGGCAGGCGCAAAGCCGACCAGCTGCAGGCCTCCGTCTAGTTGCATCGACACTTCGTCRCCCGTGGCGCCGCGGCTGATCCGAACCGCACGGCCGCTCAATACGCAAACCTCTGGTCGTGCGGGAACCGCCGGCTCACGCACGGCCACCGCCGTAGCCTTGCACAGGGCCAGTACCGTTTGCCCTTTCTGCAAGCCCAGCAGTTCCGCGCTGGCTTTGGTGATGCGCGAAACCAGCAGTGCCTCACCAGCCAGCCTCAGGTGCACACGCGCCATCTGGCCGTGCACCTCGATCTTCTCAACCTGGCAGGGCAACTGGTTGCGCATGCTGGTGCGTACGCTCATGTTGGACAGTACCGGTAGCGCGCGTGGCAGCAGCAGTTCATCGGACTTGAAGGCGGACAGCACCTTGCTGCGGGAGTCGTTCAAAAGACCTGCCACTGCCAGCAGCTTATGGCCCGCCGGCGTCAGGGTGGCGCCGCCGCCGCCCGACCCGCCCACAGCGCGCTCCACCAGCGCCACACCGGCCAGGTTGGTCAAGGTGTCGATGGCTTGCCAGGCGGCCTTGTAGCTGACCTTGGCTTGCCGCGCTGCCTGCGAGATCGAGCCGCTTTCGCCGACCAGGCGCAGGATCTCGATGCGCTTGTCGGCCGGTTCATGGCTGAAGGCGCTTGCGAAGGAGGATGCGGCGGGCGAGGAATTGGCGGCTTTTTTCATGGGAGCCTCGAGACAGATACCGCTATTCTAAAATAGAATAGCGAATCGACAGGAGTGACTTTCTTTCAAAACGCATCTTCGCCTTCGTCCCTGTCATCTCCCCAGCTTTCATCACCAGAGTTTCATCATGTTCAAAACTGCGTTGCGCTGGCTGCCGGCTCTGTGCCTCGTGCTGGCATCGGCTGCTGCATTGGCGGAGGAAGTCCAGGTCGCTGTGGCAGCCAATTTCACCGCGCCCATGAAAC
>NZ_JBFUGX010000156.1:0-7563 GCF_056402675.1 Polaromonas sp. P3_C2
CGTGTTCGCCTACAGCCAGGATAAGGGCCACCTGCCGCATGCGCAGGCGGTTGAGAAGCTGGGGATTCAGTGAGGCGTTGAGCATGTTGGGTGGCCAATTCAATTGATAACTATAGATTATCAAATAATCAGGAATTTTCAATTTACGTTAACTGTTGTCTTGCCTACTATCACCGCATTGATTCATAACGATGACGGAGACAACCATGAAATATTTGCCTGCCTTGCTGGCAGCAGCCTGCACAGTGGCCGCCCACGCCCCGCTATTTGCACAAGACTGGCCGACCAAGCCCGTGCGCATTCTGGTGGGCTCCGCCCCGGGCGGCGGCACCGACGCGATGGCCCGCGCAGTAGCGGACCGGCTCGGCCCCCTACTCAAGCAGCCTGTGGTGGTGGAAAACCGCCCCGGCGCCTCCAACACGCTGGCAGCCGACCTGACGGCCAAGGCCACCGACGGCCACACCCTGCTAATGGGCGTCTCGACCGCGCATGCGATTGCCCCGCACCTGCTGAAACTCGGCTACGACAACAACAAGGACCTGGTGCCCGTGGTGTTTGTCGGCGCGGTGCCCAATGTGCTGGTGGTCAACAATGCCCTGCCAGTCGATTCGGTGCAGTCGCTCATCAAGCTGGCCAAATCAAAACCCGGCCAGCTCAACTACGCCACCAGCGGCTCGGGCAGCACGCAACACATCGCGGCGGAGCTCTTCAAGGACCAGGCCGGCGTTTTCATCACGCACATCCCCTACCGCGGCAGCGGCCCGGCGCTGATCGACCTCGTCGGCGGCCAGGTGCAGCTGAGCTTTGACACCATGCCCTCGGTGATCGGCCAGATCAAGAACGGCCGCATCAAACCTTTGGCGGTGGCCAGCGCCAAACGCAACCCGCAGCTTCCCAACGTGCCCACAATGGCCGAAGCCGGCGTGAAGGATGTCGAGATGAGTGCCTGGTACGGCATCTACATGCCGGCAGCCACGCCCAAGGCGGTGCAGGAACGTGTCTACGCCGAGGTCACCAAGGTCCTGGCGATGCCGGAAACACAAGCCCGGCTGGGCGCGATCGGCGCGGACCTGACACCGATGACGCAGGCGCAGTTCGCGCAGTTCCACAATGACGAGAACAAGCGCTATGGTGACCTGATCGCCAAGAAAAACATCAAACTGGACTGATCCGGATGATGCAGAACAAGGAAAAGACGCCATGAGCAAACAGCAGACAACAGAACCGGTGCCTGTCGTCGCCCTGACACTGGGTGACGCGGCCGGCATAGGCCCCGAGCTGATTGCCCGGCTGCTGAGCCAGCCCGGCATCACGGCAGGCGCCAACATCGTGCTGGTGGGTGATGCCTGGCTCTGGCAGCAAGGCCAGGACATTGCCCAACAGAAGGTCGCAACGCAAGCCGTGGCCAGCCTGGCCGAGGTGCGCGGCCGCGCCGACACACGCCTGCCCGCCTTCCTGGCCACAGACACGATTCAGCCAGCGCAAGTACAGCGCAGCCAGGCGCAGGCCGCCTGCGGCGCGGCGGTGCTGCAGGTGCTCAACCTCTGCATGGACGGCGCCAAACGCGGCGAGGTCGATGCCATCTGCTTCGCCCCCCTGAACAAGCAGGCCATGAAGCTGGGCGGCCTGAAGCATGAAGACGAGCTGCACCACTTTGCCGAATACCTGGGCGTGACCGGCTACTTCTGCGAGTTCAACACGCTGGGTGACTTGTGGACGGCACGTGTGTCCTCGCACATTCCGCTGAAAGACGCCGCAGCCATGCTCAGCAAGGAACGCATCATGGACGCCACCCGGTTGATCTACGCATCACTCAAGGCCAGCGGCAACAACAGCCCCAAAGTAGCGGTGGCAGCCTTCAACCCGCATGGCGGCGACGGCGGTGTTTGCGGACGCGAAGAGATCGACATCATCGAGCCGGCCGTGGCAGCGCTGCGCGCCAGCGGCGTTCCGGTAGACGGCCCCTTTCCGGCCGACACCATCTTCCTGAAAGCGCAGGCCGGCCAGTACCAGGCCATCGTCACCATGTACCACGACCAGGGCCAGATCGCCATCAAGCTCATGGGCTTCAGCAAGGGCGTCACTGTGCAAGGCGGCCTGCCGGTGCCCATCACCACGCCGGCGCATGGCACCGCGTATGACATCGCCGGCCAGGGCGTGGCCGATGTCAACGCCACGCTCAACGCTTTCCGCATCGCCTGCCGCATGGGAGGACGCCTGGCGGCGCCTCCCCAAAGGGAGTAATACGGCTCACCCCACCCCAACCCTCCCCTTCCAGGGGAGGGCTCGAAAGATTCATCTCACACAGGACCTTTAAATGAAGATCAAATCAGTGCGCGCACGTGTGTTCGAGTGGAAAGGCAAGACCGTTCCACCCCAAGGCAATTTCTGCTCCAACGCCATGGACCTGGTCTACTCAAAGACAGAATCCATGAGCACCTTCCGCTTCCATTCGTGGACGGTGGTCGAGATCGAAACCGACGACGGCATCGTCGGCCTGGGCAACGTGGCGCTGGCGCCGCACATCGCCAAAGCCATCATCGACCAGTACCTCACACCGCTGGTGCTGGGCCAGGACCCGTGGGACTACGAATACCTGTGGCAGCGCATGTACCGCAGCACCCACGCCTGGGGCCGCAAGGGCGTGACCATGGCCGCCATCTCGGCGGTGGATCTGGCGATCTGGGACATCTTGGGCAAGTCGGTCAACAAGCCGGTGTTCAAGCTGCTGGGCGGCCGCACCAAGGAAAAAATCCCCTGCTACTACTCCAAACTCTACCGCACCGACCTCAAGGCGATGCAGGACGAAGCGCAGAAATACCTGGACCAGGGTTTCACCATGTTCAAGTCGCGCTTTGGCTACGGCCCGGCGCACGGCACCAAGGGCGTTTCTGAAAACCTGAAAGCCGTGGAAGCGATCCGCGAAGTCATCGGCTACGACAACGACCTGATGATGGAGTGCTACATGGGCTGGAACCTGGAGTACGCCAAACGCATGCTGCCCAAGCTGGAAAAATTTCAACCGCGCTGGGTGGAAGAACCTGTCATTGCCGACGACATCGACGGCTATGCCGAACTCAACCAGCTCACCAGCATCCCGATCTCGGGCGGCGAGCATGAGTTCAGCCTCTACGGCTTCAAACAGCTGCTGGATAGAAAAGCCGTGTCGGTCGTGCAGTACGACACCAACCGCGTAGGCGGCATCACGGCGGCGCACAAGATCAATGCGTTGTGCGAGGCCTATAGCGTGCCGGTAATTCCACACGCCGGGCAGATGCACAACTACCACCTGACCATGAGCACACTCGCCTCGCCCATGAGCGAGTACTTCCCGATGTTCGACGTGGAAGTCGGCAACGAGCTGTTCTATTACATCTTTGACGGCGAGCCTGTCGCGGAGAACGGCTTCCTGCAACTCGACGACAACAAGCCCGGCCTGGGCCTGGCGATGAAGACCGAGTTCCTCAAAGACTTCAACATCGTCGAATGATCGGAATGAAAGCAAGATACACGGGCGTGTTCCCGGTGGTTCCCACCACTTTCACTGATGCGGGCGAGCTTGATCTGGAAAGCCAGAAGCGCTGCGTCGATTTCATGATCGATGCGGGCTCGACGGGCCTGTGCATCCTGGCCAATTTCTCGGAACAGTTTGTGCTGTCCGATGATGAGCGGGAAGTCCTCACCGCCACCATCCTCAAGCACGTGGCGGGTCGCGTGCCGGTGATTGTGACGACCACGCATTTCGGCACCCGGGTGTGCGCCGAGCGCAGCCGCCGCGCGCAGGACTTGGGCGCGGCCATGGTCATGGTGATGCCGCCGTACCACGGCGCCACCATCCGCGTGACGGAAGAAAAGACTTATGAGTTCTTCGCCACGCTATCAGCCGCCATTGATATTCCCATCATGGTCCAGGACGCACCTGTCAGCGGCACGACGCTGTCGGCAACCTTCCTGGCTCGCATGGCCAAAGAGATCCGCAATGTGGCCTACTTCAAGATCGAAACGCCGGGTGCGGCCTCCAAGCTGCGCGAGTTGATCCGGCTGGGCGGCGACGCGATTGAAGGCCCGTGGGACGGCGAAGAAGCCATTACCCTGCTACCCGACCTGGAAGCCGGCGCCACCGGTGCGATGACGGGTGGCGGCTACCCGGACGGCATTCGCAAGATCATGGATGCATGGGTCGCCGACAAGCGGGATGAAGCCATTGCCGAGTACACCCGCTGGTTGCCGCTGATCAACTATGAAAACCGCCAGGGCGGTATCTTGACGGCCAAGGTCTTGATGAAGGAAGGCGGCGTGATCGCCTGCGAGGCGCCGCGCCATCCGTTTCCCGCCATGCATCCTGAGGTTCGCAAGGGGTTGATCGCCACCGCGCAGCGGCTGGACCCGCTGGTGCTACGCTGGGACAGGTAAACGGCTTTGGCCGGCCTCTTCACGCGTTCTCCCTCTTTCTCTCTGTTTCCTTTCAGGCTCCCCCATCTTCAGGACACCCATGCCCCTTCGGGAAACACTCTTGCTGGTGCAGAAATGCGCCCATACCTTCAGCTTTTACGACCTGGCCACCGGCCGGGCGGAAGAACACATCGTCTTGCCCAACTTTCCGCATGAGTTCACAGTAGATCCAGTGCGCCGGCTTGCTTACGTGGGCCACTATGGCATCGAAACCGCCAGTCATCTGGGAGACGCAGGCGGGCATTCGGTCTTTGTGATTGACCTGGACAAACGCGAGCATGTGGCCACGCTGAACCTCTGGCCGTATTACCGGCCGCACGGCCTGACAGTGGACGGCCAGGGACGCCTGTTCGTGATGTCTGAAGCCCACAACGTGTTGCTGCGCTTTTCAGACCCGGCAAAGGTGCATGTACCGGACCTGGCTGTGTCTTCGGGCGGCTACAAGACGCACCTGTTTGCGCTGACGGAAGATGCACAGACAGCTTATGCACTGAACCTGCTGTCGAACACCGTCACCAAAATCAAGCCGAACGATCCGACCTTCGCACCGGTCGCGATGATGCCGGGGCCCGTGCCCGAAGGCAATGTGCTGTCGGCTGACGAGTCGCTGCTGTACGTGGCCAACCGGGGCGRCGACACCATCGTCGCGGTCGACACGGCCAGCATGAAAGTCGTGGCGTCGGGCAAGACACGGCGCGACCCCAACCGGGTCTACCGCTTCCAGGGTGCGCATGGCCAGGACTTGCTGCTCACCACCAACTCGGGCGAGCATTCGCTGTCGATATTCGGCCTGGACCTGCAGGAGCAGCGCTGCTTTGCCTTGCCCAGCAACCCGCTGGCCTTGTCGTTTCACCCGGTGGACCGGGCGGTCTACATCTCATTTCAGGACGAGACGGTGCGCCGCCTCAATCTGGACAGCTTTGCGTTCGAGCAGGAAATCAGGACGCTGCGTGAGCCGGATTCGTCCTGCGTCTGGCGGCATTGATTCAGCAAGGTCTGTATCCACTCCCGGTTCATGAAGAGCACAGGCACATCGCCCACCTCACTGCCCGCACCTGTGAAGGCGTTTACAGGGCCCGTCGTCGACGCACATCACCACCTGTGGGACCTGTCGAAAGGCCACTACCCCTGGTTGCAGGAAGCGTACGATCCAGGTGCCTTCTTCCTCGGCGACTACCGGCCGATTTGCCGGGACTTCCTGGCAACCGACTACCGGGCGGCTGTAGGGCCCGGCGACGTGGTCGCAACCGTGCATGTGGAAGCCGAGCGCAGCCGCCTTGAGCAGGTTGCAGAAACTGCATGGCTGCATGAGGTCAACGCCAGGCACGGGTTTCCGAACGCCATCGTGGCGCACGCCTGGTTTGACCGGCCTGATAGCGGGGAATGCCTCCTTGCGCAGTCGCAGTTTCCGCTGGTGCGCGGCATCCGCAGCAAACCTGTCACATCGGCCGCAGCGGACCAAAGCGTCAAAGGGCAGGCAGGCACCATGCAACACGAAAACTGGCTGCGCGGCTTTTCGTTGCTGGAGAAATTCGGCCTGCGGTGGGACCTGCGCGTACCGGCCTGGCACTTGCCTGAAGCGGCCACCGTGGCAGCGATGTTTCCGAAGGTACCCATCGCCCTGAACCACCACGGCTTTGCCTGGGACCGCAGCGAAGAAGGYCTAACGCGCTGGCGCGGCTGGATGGAAACGCTGGCTCGGCAAGAAAACGTACACGTCAAGCTTTCCGAGTTCGGCCTGCGCGGCCAGCCTTGGGACTGGCACGAAAACGCGCGCATTGTGCGCGAGACGCTTGCCATTTTCGGCTGGCAGCGCTGCATGTTCGCCAGCAACTTCCCTGTATCTGGCCTGCGCATAAACTATCCGGACCTGGTTGGCAATGTGGCCGGCATGCTTGGCCACCTGCCGGCAAACCAGCAACATGCGATGATGTGCGATAACGCCTTGCGTTTCTATGCGATTGATGTGGCGCCGCCCGTGGTACCCCCGCAACCTGCGCGCCCTCTCGCCCCTGATCAACCCTGATTTCTTCTGGAGCCACCTCATGACCACCAAACACGACAACCTCATCGCCGGCCAATGGCTGGCCGGCACCAGCTACAGCCCCAACCTGAACCCCAGCAATCTTGCTGACGTGATCGGCGAGTACACGCARGCCGACGCCGCAGGGCTSGATGCYGCCGTGCAGGCYGCRCAGGCCGCCTTCCCGGCMTGGTCCACCTCGGGCATCCAGGCCCGYTCSGATGCGCTCGACAAGATCGGCACCGAAATCCTGGCACGCCGCGAAGAGCTGGGCACTCTGCTCTCACGCGAAGAAGGAAAAACCAAGCCAGAAGGCATTGGCGAAGCCACCCGCGCGGGTCATATCTTCAAATTTTTTGCCGGCGAATGCCTGCGCCTGGGTGGCGAAACCATGCCGTCGGTTCGCCCCGGCATCGGCGTGGAAATCACGCGTGAACCTGTGGGCGTGGTCGGTCTGATCACGCCGTGGAATTTCCCCATCGCCATCCCGGCCTGGAAGATTGCGCCGGCGCTGGCCTTCGGCAACTGCGTGGTGCTCAAGCCGGCAGACCTGGTTCCGGGCAGTGCCTGGGCCCTGGCCGAAATCATTTCGCGTTCGGGTATTCCGGCGGGCGTGTTCAACCTGGTGATGGGCCCCGGCCGCGTCATCGGCGATGCGCTGGTCAACCATCCGGGCGTCAATGCCATCAGCTTTACGGGCTCGGTCGGCGTGGGCAGCCGCATTGCAGAGGTTTGCGCAAAAAACCTCAAGAAGGTGCAGCTCGAAATGGGCGGCAAGAACCCGCAGGTCATCCTGGATGACGCCGACCTGACCCAGGCCGTGGAACTCAGCGCGCAGAGCGCTTTTTATTCCACCGGACAGCGCTGCACGGCATCAAGCCGCCTCATCGTGACCGAAGGCATCTACCCTGCTTTTGTCAAGGCGCTGCACGAACGCATGGCCCGCATCAAGGTGGGCGACGCCCTGACCGCCGGAACCGACATCGGCCCGGTTTCTTCACAAGCCCAGCTGGAGCAGGACTTAAGCTACATCGCCATCGGCCAGCAGGAGGGCGCAACGCTGTCGTTTGGCGGTGACCGCGTGCGCT
>NZ_JBFUGX010000157.1:0-7559 GCF_056402675.1 Polaromonas sp. P3_C2
GGCGTGAAGCGCGTCACGCCGCACAGCGGCCCGTTGTGAAACATGTGGGCCCGCACGCGAAAGCGTTCCATCAGGGCGGAAAGCCGGTCAATTCCTTCGGGGGGCGTGGTCATGGTGTGGGACTGGGTTGAGGCTTGTTTTGGATGATAAGGATGATTTGATAGACGAATTCATCCAATAAGTCCTGATTGTCGCGTGAAACTTCTTCCTGTGCAGCGAGCGCACCTACACGCCCCGCCGCGCGAAACGTCATCCCTCAACCGCGACTCTTCAACCTCCAAAGGACTTCACATGTCACGCATTCCATTGATCGACCGTAACGCCACCTCCGCCGATCGCAAAGCCCTGCTCGATCAGGTCACCCAAGCCTTCGGTGCCACGCCCAATATGTTCAAGGCCGTCGCCAATTCACCCGCCGCGCTCAAAAGCATGTGGGGCTCGTTCGGCGCGCTGGGGGGCGGTGTCATCAACGCCAAACTGGGCGAGCAGATCGCTGTGGCAGTGGCCGACCGCAACGCCTGCGAATACTGCCTGGCCGCGCACACGGCCCTGGGCCGCAAGGCCGGCGTCAGTGCTGAAAGCATGGCCGCTGCGCAGCGCGGTGAATCCGCCGACCCGGCCACCGCTGCGGTGCTCGCGTTTGCACTCAAGCTGGTGAATGAACGCGGCAACGTGTCCGGGGCCGATGTGCAGGCCGTTCGCCAGGCCGGCTTCACCGATGAGCAGATCGTGGAAATCCTCGCGCATGTGGCGCTCAACCTTTTCACCAACTACGTCAATGTGGCGTTTGCGGTGCCGGTTGATTTCGCGCCCGTCAGGCTGAGCCGAGCCGCTGCCTGACGCTTTACCACCCGGGTCTTTGACCCGACGTGCGCGGTCTGCTGCATGCAGGCCGCGCTGAAAGTATTTTTGAAAGCTTTCATGCAAACCAAAAATTATTCTCCCGCACCCGCCTGGCACATCGCGCACTGGCTCAACACACCGTTGCCCATCACCCTCGAATCCCTGCGCGGCAAGGTCATCGTCATGCACGCCTTCCAGATGTTGTGCCCGGTCTGCGTGAGCCACGGCCTGCCGCAGGCCATAGCGATACGCCAGGCATTTCCCGAAGCATCGGTTGCCGTCATCGGCATCCACACCGTGTTCGAGCATCACCGCGTGATGAACCATGAGGCGCTGCAGGTATTTGTGCATGAGCAGCGTCTGCGTTTTCCCATCGGCGCGGACTTGCCTGCAACGGACGGCCCCATCCCGCAAACCATGGCGGCTTATCAGTTGCGCGGCACACCCAGCCTGGTGCTGATCGACAGGCAGGGTCGCTTGCGGTTGAGCCACTTCGGGCACCTGGACGATCTGGCCGTCGGTTCGGCCATAGGGCAACTGCTGGCCGAGACGGCTGGCGAAGTCACGAATACAGTTTCGTCCCCGCCGCAAATTCCGCCTTGAACACTTCGGCCACCCAGTCAGCAAAGGCGCGTACCTTGGCCGTCAKGTGGCGGTTGCGCGGGTACAGCACCATCATCGGCAGCGCTTCGGGCTGCCAGTCGGGCAGCACGCGTACCAGTTCGCCGCTGGCCAGCAGCGCGCAGGTGCGGCGTGTCAGCGGCGGCTGCGACAAACCCAGCCCGGCCAGCACCGCACCCATGTGGCTGTCGGCGTCGTTGCAGCTCACCCAGTGCGGGCGGTGAATTTGCCGCACGTCACCGTCCCTGGAAAACTCGAACGGAAACACCCGCCCCGTCTTGGCAGAATGAAAGTTCACAAAGCGGTGCTGCTCCAGGTCTTCCAGGGTCTGCGGTGTGCCGTACTGCGCCAGGTAAGAAGGCGCAGCGCAGGTCACTACCGTCAGCCGGCCCAGCGGCCGCGCTACCAGCGTTTCGTCGTGCACCAAGCCGCCGCGAATCACGCAGTCCACGCCTTCGGCCACCAGGTCTACCGGCCTGTCGGTGCTGCCCAGTTCCAGCACCATGTCGGGGTAGCGTTTGAAAAATTCCGGCAACGCCGGTGAGATCACGTGGCGGCCCACCGCCGCCGGCACATCCACCCGCAACCGCCCGGCCGGCGTGGCCACGGCCCGGCGCAGTGTGCCTTCCAGCTCGCCCATGTCCTGCACCATGGCCTGCGCGCGCTGGTGGTACAGCGCGCCGTCGTCTGTCAGGCTCAAGGTGCGCGTGGTGCGGTTCAGCAGGCGCACTCCCAGGTGCGCTTCAAGTTCCTGCACCACCGTCGTCACCCGGGCCTTGGGCATGTGCAGCGCGGTGGCTGCCGCGGTAAAGCTGCCCAGGTCCACCACGCGTGTGAAGACTTCCATCGCCCTGTAGCGATCAACGCTCATGATTTCGCCCTTATTGTTCTTTAAATCACTAACAGTTAGTTTATTGAATGGCAGTTTATTCTTTTAATTCAAACCAATACAGTTCATTCACCTGCTCACTTATCTGCCCATTCCAACACTGATCCACTTTTTAAGAAAAGGCTCCCCATGAACACGAATATCCTTTCTCCCACCCGCCTGGGCTTTCGCGGCCCGCAATCCGTCTCCGCCATCGGCCTGGGCGCCATGGGCATGTCGGGCATGTACGGCGCCCACGACGAGGCGCAAAGCATCGCCACGATTCACGCCGCGCTCGACGCCGGCGTCAACCTGATCGACACCGGCGACTTTTACGGCATGGGCCACAACGAGATGCTGATCGGCCGGGCGCTGAAAGGCCGGCGCGACGAAGCGCTGATCTCCGTGAAGTTCGGCGCGCTGCGCGACCCGTCTGCCGGCTGGATCGGCATGGACGGCCGTCCCGCAGCGGTGAAGAACTTCCTGGCCTACACGCTGCAGCGCCTGGGCACCGACCACATCGACATCTACCGCATCGCGCGGCTCGACCCGAATGTGCCGATCGAAGAGACCATAGGCGCGATGGCCGACATGGTCAAAGCCGGTTACGTGCGCCACATCGGCCTCAGCGAAGTCGGCGCGCAGACCATCCGCAAGGCGCACGCGGTGCACCCCATCAGCGATTTGCAGATTGAATATTCGCTGGTCAGCCGCGGCCCCGAAGCAGAAATTTTCCCCGTGCTCAAGCAACTGGGCATCGGCGTCACGCCCTACGGCGTGCTGTCACGCGGGTTGCTGTCGGGCTCCAAACCCACGGGGCCTGGTGACTTCCGCGCCCACCTGCCGCGCTTTACCGGCGACAACGCGGTGAAGAACCAGCAGCTCGTCGATGTATTGCATCAACTCGCCGCTGGCATGGGCGCCACGGCATCGCAAGTGGCCATTGCCTGGGTCATCGCACGCGGCAAGGCCCTCGGGGTCGACATGGTGGCGTTGGTCGGTTCCCGCAAGCCAGGCCAGCTTGATGAAGCGCTGGGCGCGTTGAAGCTCAAACTCAGCGCCGAAGACCTGCAGCGCATTGAAGCCGCGCTGCCTGCCGACGCGGTGGCCGGCACACGCTACGACGCTTACCAGATGGGCCACCTGGACAGCGAAAAGTAAGCGCAAATTTATACAAAATCGACCTGTAGCCATTGGGGGTCATGCGCGAGCAGCTATCAATTCAGGAGCAAAAAAGGAAGAAGGCGTGAACCCAACCTAGATCACGTTCTTCTCCAGCAAGCTGCGCCCCTCTACCAGCCGCTGCACCGCCAGCGGCGACAAGTCCAGGCTGGTGTAGCCGCCTTCGGCAATCCACTCCGCCAGGCCGCGCCCCACCGCCGGTGACTGCTGCAACCCGTGGCCGCTGAAGCCATTGGCCAGCAGCAGGTTGGGCAGGTGCGGGTGTGGTCCCAGCAGCGCATTGTGGTCGTGCGTGTTGTATTCGTAATAGCCGGCCCAGGCGCGCTGCATGCGCACGGCCTCAAAGCCCGGCACGCGCTTGGCCAGCGTCAGCCAGGCTTCGTCGAAAAGGTCGTAGTCCACCTCCAGCGGCGCGTCGTTGCCGTCCTGGCCCTGCGCCGGCGGCAGGCCGCAAATCCAGATGTCGCCTTCGGGCCGAAACCACAAACCGCTCGGGTCAATCACCAGCGGGCAGTCAGGCGTCTTCGCGGGGCTGGCAAATGCGTACACGCAGCGCTTGCGGCCATACACCGGCAGGTCAAGGCCCGTGCCGGCCAGCAGCGGCCGCGCCCATGCACCCGCCGCATTGACGGCCCAGTCGCACGGCAGCTGCGCGCCGCCCTCCAGCGCCACGGCACTCACGCGGCCGCGGCTGTGCGCAAAGCCCGTGGCCTCGGCCTTCACATACTGCACACCCAGGCTGCGCGCCTTTTGCTTGAAGGCCATCAGCAAACCATAACCGTCAAACCAGCCTTCGCCCGAAAGGCCGAGCGACGCCAGCGCCAGGTCGTCCACCTGCAGCCACGCAAAGCGCTGTTGCAACTCGGAAGGCGTCATCAGCATCACATCGACACCGGCTGCGCGTTGTGTGGCGTGGTTCTCTTGCAGCGTGGCCGCGCCGGCTTCAGAGGCCAGGTACAAATAGCCGCGCTCGGTCAAACCAATATCAGGCACATCACCATCGACGGCCAGGTGCTGTTTGATGTTGCGTAAAAAATCAATGCCGAATTGCGACACCGCAATGTTCACCGGCTGTGAAAACTGCTGGCGAATCGAGCTGGCCGACAGCGCAGAAGAGGCTTGCGTGTAAGTGGGGTCACGCTCGACGACAGTGATGCTGCCGTCAAAACGCGGGTGCGTCGCCAGAAAGTACGCGATGGCGCTGCCGATCACGCCACCGCCGACGATGACGATCTTTTGTGCGGATGCTTCAGGGTTCATGCTGCTGCTTCATTCATTACACAGTGGAAGCGCCACATCCTACAGGCCGCGGCGGGCCTGGTTTCTGATCGGCATGCTGCTTCAGCATCAGGGTCTCCGCATTTGCGGTGCGTGCGCATTCATCCCATATGATCGCGTACGCCCAGGGGCGCTCCCTGCAACTCACACATTCAAATGCAACAACTTATCCAACGCTTCATCCTGTGCCTCGCCATCGCTTCTCTTGTGGGTTGCGCTGCGACGGTCACCCAGTCACCGGCTGCGGCATCTTCGCCGTCTGCGACGACACCGCGAGCGCAAGCGCTCTCCGGGGCGCTCGTCGCGGTCGTCAGCGGCAGCCAGGCCGTACGAAGCAACGCTGATTGGCCGTCGTTGGTGGAAGAATGGAAGGAGTCGCTGGCAGAATCCGCAAAAACCGCGAAGATCCCATTCGTCTTTGCCAAGGATGAAGCCGCAATTCCCTCGAACGCCTCCATCCTTGTCCGTTTGACCGTCAACGACTTCAAGTATGTGTCTACAGCGAAGCGATACGTGTTGGGCGTGCTGGTTGGAAACGCGTACATGGACGTTAACGCCCAGTACATCGAGCTTCCTTCGAACAAGTCGTTCGGAGCCAAAAATTTCAATACCTCCTCGAGCGCCTGGGAGGGCATTTTCTCAGCCGTTACCCCCAAGCAGGTTCGAACCGTCTCGGAGGTGATTGTCAGGGACGTTGTTTCAACGTCGCCCGCGAAATAGTGCGTTCCGCCGCTCGGTCGAACCGATGGTCAGTGGTTGGCCTGACCTCCCGCCATTGACCCTGTCTCACCGCACCAAATATCCCGCGGGCGGCGACTGTCGCCATCAGCCGATAACTACCGGAGTTCATGTCCATGCGTCTATTGCTAGCTTTCCTGGCTTCCCTCTCCCTGGTGGGCTGCGCCACAGGCCCGGTGTCTCTGCCTGTCGAGAACCTCGCCGCATCGGCCCGGACACCGGTCGAAGACCTGCGCCCGAAGAATGAAGGCACTCGCGAAATCTTTAGCCTGCTGATTACCAGTGATCGCTACGGTTATTTCCGGTTGGCCCAGGACCTCACAGACCCCACCGGCCCCCGGCTGTTCTCCCATCGTCTGCAAGAAAAGTATGGTGCCGGACCCGTCCCTCCAACCAGGTTGCATCACTTTGCGGTGTATTCAAACTATCGCGCAGAACTCAAAAGCGCGGCGTTGGGTGCTGCACTGGGAGGTGCCATTGGCGCCGCCATTACAAGCGGCACCGTCAAGCGCGAAGGTGAAACCGTCCATACCCTGGTCGATGCAGCGAGCTATGCCGCGCTCTCGGGCGAGAACGAATACCAGCGCGCCTTCTACACCGAAGCCGAACTCAAAGCTGGCACCTCCGCGTTCGTGATCTTCATCGAGAGCGAATCGCAGGGGCGGCGTCGCTTCACGCGCACCGTATCTCCCACCAAGCCCGCTCAGGCGGATCAAAGGAATCCGCTGCACCGGGCCCTGGAGGCTGCCATTCACTTCCATCTGAACCCCTGAGAAGGTTGCCTGGCAAGACTCCGCGCCATTCCGCACTTCTGCGGGACATGTCAAAGTTAGGACACATGGAACACCACATCATTGCCAACGCCGAATTGGTGCGAAACATTGCCAGGGGAAAGCTGGYCGTCATCGTCGAGTACAACGAGGCTGGAGTGCGCTGGCTCGACGCATACATTGATCGTCAACGCCAAACTGCGAGTGAGGAAGTCAAGAGCAACCTGCCGAGCACCTTGGGCTCATTCCTCGGTGAATGCATCCGTCACACTTTCGGCGGGCAGTGGGTGCAAGATCCAGAGCACGGCTGGATGGTCAGGATCAATGACAAGTTGTCAGTCTTTCCCTTCAACAAGGTCGCAAAGCAGCTTGCCAATGAAGACGGTGAATCTGTGTCGGGCCTCTTCACCGCCATCTCTCCGCTATTACTCGCAGACATTCCTGGCGAGCCGTCTGTCTTCGCACCTACGCTTAAAAAAGTGCGTCCCTGGTGGAAGTTCTGGTAGCCGACCTGAAAATGACTTTCCGGTAAAACGAGGCACTCTGCCGGCAAGTCGGCTGTGCACCCTGCATCTCAAACATTGAGCATCATGAGTCCGATCGTTCCCGCAACCGAATTTGAAATCTGTGTCTCTATGGGTGACTTCGTCAGTTGGACTGTCGAAGACAAGCCAGTGCCCAATCCAGACCTTCAAGCCGTCTTTGATGCCCTGGGTGTAAAGATTGAGATCTTATCCATCCACCACGATTACTTTGACGATGCTTACCGAGCCGGGCGTGGGGACGTTCATGTCTACCCCGTAAAGGGCGATCCGGACACCGTTGTCGTGCTTGATCTATACAGCGATCCACATGACCAACTGGACTTGGTGAGTCTATTGATGCGTTGCAAGCCATCTTCAGTAACAGAGATTGCGCGGCTCGTATCTGTGTTCTTTAACGGTGCGTCAGCGCAAGTCCATACGTCGCAGCAAAGTGTTTCTATCAGGCTTCGGAGGTCAATCGACAAGACGCAATATCCGCGTTCCATCTCTGGCTCTGAGTTTGTTCAATGCCAGATTCATCACCAGGATACTGATGCCTGATCAGTCCTCGGACGCTTCGAGGAACATGCTGCTGCTTCATTCATTACACGGTGGAAGCGCCACATCCTACAGGCCAGCGCGAAACGGGGCGGTATTGTCGCCATACAGCGACAAGCGATGTAAGGCGCAAGTGTGTTGTGCAACGGTGTGTGTGAAGGGTCAACAGCGCTGCAT
>NZ_JBFUGX010000158.1:0-7541 GCF_056402675.1 Polaromonas sp. P3_C2
CTGCGCAGCAGTTCACAACAGTCCGGGTCAGGTTCCACGAGGAGGCCCGTCCAACCCATCTGTTCCAGATGCTGAGATTGCGAATCCAGCACCGGATCGTTAGCCCCTATATCAACATAAAAGCCAGTCTTGCCACCGAAGAAGTCGCGTACGAGCTGGCGCTCTACGGCAGGCTCATTGCTGAAGCGGCGGACGTGCCGCTGGATGAAATCGGCACGTGTATGCATAAACAGGATTTTGGATTGGAAGAAGCAGCAAGAGAAATGAAATCAGGCCGCAATGGCTTCCCGAACGGCGCTGAGCTGGCGCCTGGACACCGCCAGCAGTTCATCAATACCATTGAGCCGTACCGCCCAGCCCTCGCCCTCTTCTGGATCAAAATGTTTTTCCAGCGCGCGCACGGCCCGGCGCGCAATCAGTGCGTTGCGGTGAATGCGCATGAAACGGGTCGCGTGGCGCTCTTCCAGCTCGCTCAGGGAACCATCGAGTATGTAGCTGCGGGTCGCGGTACGCACAGTGATGTATTTGAGTTCGGCTTTGAAATACAGCACCTCGGCCAGCGGCACACGTTCGGTGCGGCCGCGGTCCTGGATGATGAGCGTTTCTTCCGCCACATCCGCCGTGGACATCCGGGCAGACTGGCCCAAACGCTCTACCTTCTGCAACGCTTGCTGCAGGCGTTCCAGGCGCACCGGCTTCGTGAGGTAGTCGACGGCCTCCAGTTCAAAGGCCTGTACGGCATGTTCGGAATGGGCCGTGACAAACACCAGGGCAGGTGGCTGTGCAAGTGAAGCAATGGTGCGTGCCAGCGCGATACCGTCAACGCCGGGCATGCGGATGTCAAGCAGCACCGCATCGAATGACTCACGCTGCAAGGCCTTCATGGCCTGAACAGCATCGGCGGCTTCAGCTGCCGCCACTGCAGCCGGGGCGGTGCAATCGCCCAGCAGGGTGCGCAGGCGCGAACGCGCCAGGGCTTCATCGTCAACTACCAGTACCTTGAGCGTCATGCGGGAATCTCCAGTCGAACCTGAAATATGCCGTCCTTGAACACGGTCTTGAATTTCGCCTCGACATCATGCAGCAGCGCAAGGCGTTCGCGCACATTGGCCAGCGCCAACCCGTGGCCGCGCTCACCGGCGCCTGCGGGGGTTGAATTGGTCACCTTGATCACCACCGTGCTGCCTCGCCGGAGGGTGGATATTTTCAGCTGCGCGCCGCTGGCGCTGGGTTCCACGCCATGCCTGACGGCGTTTTCTACCAGCGGCTGCAGCAGCAGTGGTGGCAGCTTGGCCTGGTCCGCTTCGGTGTCCAGGCTCCACTGCACCTGCAGCCGCTCACCAAAGCGGATCTGCTCAATGGCGAGGTAACGCTGCGCCAGCGCGATCTCCTGGCCGAGCGTCACGGATTCGGCCGGGTCGGCCAGTGCGCTGCGAAAAAGCTCACTCAGGTCTTCCAGCACCGCCTCGGCCTTGGCGGGCTCGGCACGCACCAGCGCAATGGCGCTGTTCAGGGTATTGAAAAGAAAATGGGGGCGAATGCGCGATTGCAATTCGGCAAGGCGTGCCGCCGTGGCTGCCGGCGTACGCGCCTTGGCCCGCCAGAACAGCCCCGCCAGCATCATGGCGGACAGCAAGGCACCCGCCGCCGCACTGGCCCACCAGGGCACCGGCTGGAGCAGGCCCAGCAGGGCCAGCAAGCCACAGCCGTACAGCCCCGACACAACACCCAGTGCAATACCCGCCGCCCACTGGTGCGAAGGCTCCAGCCGGTTCAACTGCCCCTTCAGCGCACACACCGCAATCAGCCAGGCCAGGGTGRCCGGCAGCACACCGCCGGTGAGCAGTGAAAAGCTCAGCAGCCAGTCCAGGGGTTCGCGCGCAGCGAACATCACACACACGCCGGTCACCGCCTCTACAAACAGTACGGCACGCAAAACCACACCCACGTGGCAAGCATCAAACATGCTGGTACGCGTGGAAGTGCGCGGCGCCGCTTCCTCATCGCCCGGAATAAAGCTGCCCAGCAACGTGGATTCGCTGAAATTCTTCTGATCGGGCACAGGCTTCATGGACGTCGGCGGCTCTTCGGCTATCGTGGAAAAACGGATCAGCTGGGGCAGCGCACGGCAGGGGTTTCCCACGGGGTCCGGCACCCAGATAAAATCATTGGGAAGAGTATTGCACTGCCCAAGGCGATTCGGCCATGGGTTAAACACTATTTAGGCCCGGCCGGCTGCACAACTGCCCGAAATGGCGTGCTTTACCCCACAGACCGGCCAGCGACTGCCTCAAAGAAAGCCTGACGTGAATCAATTCGACAAAAAGTCCCAAGCCTGGTCCGCCCTTTTTTCCGAACCCATGAGCGACCTGGTGAAGCGTTACACGTCCAGCCTGTTTTTTGACAAGCGCCTGTGGCAAGCCGACATTGCCGGCTCACTCGCTCACGCCGAAATGCTGGCAGCGCAAAAGATCATTCCCGCCGCCGACTACGCCGACATCCAGAAAGGCATGACGCAAATCACGTCCGAAATCGACTCCGGCGCTTTTGAGTGGAAGCTGGACCTCGAAGACGTGCACTTCAACATCGAAGCGCGCCTGACCCAGCTTGTGGGCGACGCCGGCAAACGCCTGCACACCGGCCGCAGCCGCAACGACCAGGTCGCCACCGATGTGCGCCTGTGGCTGCGCAGTGAGATCGACCTGATCGGCGGGCTGCTGACCGACCTGCAAAAAGCGCTGGTTGACATCGCCGAGAAAAATGTCGAAGTCATCCTGCCCGGCTTCACCCACCTGCAGGTGGCCCAGCCGGTGAGTTTTGGCCACCACATGCTGGCCTATGTGGAAATGTTCAGCCGCGACGCCGAGCGCATGCTGGAGATCAGGAAACGCGTGAACCGCCTGCCGCTGGGTGCTGCAGCACTGGCCGGCACCAGCTACCCGCTGGACCGCGAACGCGTGGCCAAAACGCTGGGCATGGTCGACGAAAACGGCAAGCCACAGGTCTGCCAGAACAGCCTGGACGCCGTGAGCGACCGTGACTTCGCGATTGAATTCACGGCAGCCGCGTCGCTCGCCATGGTGCATATCAGCCGCATGAGCGAAGAGCTGATCTTGTGGATGAGCCAGAACTTCGGCTTTATCCACATCCCCGACCGCTTTACCACCGGCTCGTCCATCATGCCGCAGAAGAAAAACCCCGACGTGCCAGAGCTGGCGCGCGGCAAGACCGGCCGCGTGGTCGGCCACCTGATGGGCCTGATCACGCTGATGAAGGGCCAGCCCCTGGCCTACAACAAGGACAACCAGGAAGACAAGGAGCCGCTGTTCGACACCGTCGACACGCTCAAGGACACGCTGCGCATCTTTGCCGAGATGGTGGCCGGCATCACCGTCAAGCCCGAAGCCATGGAAAAGGCCGCGCTACGCGGCTACGCCACCGCCACCGACCTGGCCGACTACCTGGTGAAAAAAGGCCTGCCCTTCCGCGATGCCCACGAAACCGTGGCCCACGCCGTCAAAGCTGCCACCACCCATGCGGTGGACCTGTCCGAGTTGCCACTGGCTGTACTGCAGGAATTCAACCCCAGCATCGAAAAAGACGTCTACGACTGCTTGAGCCTGCGCGGCTCGTTGAACGCCCGCAACATCCTGGGCGGCACCGCGCCGGCGCAGGTGAAGGCGCAGATAGCGCGGCACCGGGTGCGGCTGGGCTGAACTGAAGCGCCGGCGGAGGCATGTTTTACGCTATTCCGCTGGAAAACCGGCCGACCTGGCGCAATCCGCCATGGCTGACGATTCTGCTGATCCTCGTGAACATGGCGGTGTTCTGGGGCCCGCAGCGCGCTGAAGAAAATGCCCAGAAAAAGGCCGCAGCGTTCTATCTTTCAAGCAGCCTGCCGGCGCTGGAGTTGCCGGCCTTCGTCGACTGGCTTGGAGAGACCGCGTCACCACGCGCGCCGGCGGCCAGACGCATGCTGGAGCAGCGCCGTTACGGCGCACTGCTCGACGGACTGGAGCACGAAAAAACCTTTCTCGCGCGCTTGCACGAAGGCCTCATCATCCGGCCCGGCCACCCGGCCCATCCACAGTGGGAACAAGACCGGCGCCGGTATGAAGCACTTCAACCTGCGCCGTTCACAGCCCACTGGGCCCAGGACAATACCAAAGACGCGCCGTTTCGCCCGGTGACCTGGATCACCGCGGCCTTCCTGCACGCTGACACCAGCCACCTGATCGGCAACATGGTGTTCCTCTTCCTGTTTGGTTTTTCCGTGGAACTCGCGCTGGGCCGCGGCCTTTACCTGGCGTTTTACCTCGCGGGGGCGCTCGGTGCCGCGCTGTTGGCGGGCTGGGCCTATGCCGGGCAAGGCAGTTATGGCTTGGGCGCTTCGGGTGCGATCTCGGCCTTGATGGGCATGTATGCCGTGATGTACCGCCTGCGCCGCATCCGGTTTTTTTACCAGCTGTTTTTCTATTTCAACTACGTCACAGCGCCCGCGCTGCTGCTGCTGCCCGCCTGGATCGCCAACGAACTGCTGCAGCATGTCATCGGCGGCAAGGGCGTGGCCTATATGGCGCATCTGGGCGGGCTGCTCACCGGTGCGCTTCTAATGGCCGCGGCTATGCACTGGCGCAAACTCACGCCACCGCCCGCGGCGGCCGAGCAGGCCGAAGACGGATTCGAGCGGCATGTCGCCGAGGCCAAACGGCTGGCGGCCGAGATGAAATTCGACGCCGCCTGCGCGCAATGGCGGGCCGCGGCGAAACTGCGGCCCACCGACGGCGAAGTGCTGCGTGCCTGGTTCAACACCGCGCGGCTGCAGCCGGCCGGCGAAGATTTCCACGGTGCCGCGCGCCGCATCTTCCGCCTCGCGCCCAGCGATGACGCCACACTGGAACTGCAGCATGCCAGCTACCGCACCTATCTGGACCAGGCCAAACCCGGCGCGCGCCTAAAACCCGATGACATGGCGCGGCTGGCGCGCCGCTTCACGCGCGCCCGCCAGTTCGATGACGCCGACAAGTTGTGCCGCGCGCTGCTCAAAAGCGCGCCGGAGCATTCGGGACTCGCCGACACGCTGGGCGTCTGCGCCCAGGGCTGGTTGCGCGCAGGGCAGCGCGAGCGCGCCTTGTATTGGCTGCCGCACCTGCAGCGGCTCGCCCCCAACGACATGGCCACGCGCGCGCTCGCGCAGGTCTGAACCGCCGTCTCAGCCACTTCAGGCGGCCGGCTGGTCGCGCAGCAGCCAGCGCACCTCGCGCGTCGCCTCGCTGTCGGGATAGCGTTCCTCGAGCACGGCCAGCACTGGGCGAGCCATGTCGGCACGGTTCATGCCCTGGGTCAGCACCCGCGCGATGAGTTCGTAGGCCTGCGGGATCGCGGCGTGGCCGCGAAAACGCTTGTCGAAGCTGCGCAGCACGGCCAGCGCCGCCTGCGCGTCGCTGATGCGCCAGGCGGCGCGCGCCAGGGCCAGGGCCTGCTCCGCATCCTCGATGACAAAGGCCGGCTCACGGGCGCGGCAGTCCTGCCAGGCCTTGACGGCCTCGGCTCCCAGCTCCTGCCGCAGCAGCACCGCAATAAACCGCTTTGCATTCTCAACCAGCGTCGGCGTCTTGTCGGCCATCAGCAATACGCGGTGATAACGCCGCAGCGCAGCGACGTCGCTGGGCCGCATGCGCTGGTCTTCGTAGGCGATATTGAGCGCGGCGGGGATATCTCCTTCGGTCACCAGTTCAGCGACCAGCGCGTCGGTTTCCTGGCGCGCGATCTGTTCGGGGYTGCGCCGCTCGGGTAGCGCGTCGTCTGCGCCGGCACCGGGCAGCAGATCGATGTCGAGCCCCTCATGGTGCTGATACATCACGTAGCCCAGGAGGCTGGCCATGACCCAGCCGAAATAGATGAATGCAAAATTGAACAACGGCACCAGCAGCCAGAGGCTGACCAGTGGCAGCAGCAGCACCAGCGCGACCTGCGCACCGCTGCTCAACAGAAACAGGAACAGGCATAGCGCGAGATAAGGCGCGCCGATGACACGCACAACACCCAGAATCGCGGCGGGGTTCAACGAGCGCATCGCGCTGCCCGACTGCACCAGGACAATGACGGTCGCCGGAAGCAGGAATGAAAACGCGAAAGTCGCGACCGTGGCGAGCTTGCTGTTGAGCGATGCCACAAGGCCCAGGATAACGGCCTGCACCACGAAGACGCCGAACAGCTTCCAGGGAAGGCTGCTCCACTCGTCGTCAAGCCGCGATGGAAAATCGCTGGCGCGCGATATTCCGCGCGAGCCGAGCACGGCGACCTTGAAGCCGTACCGACTCGCGGCCAGCAGGATGCCGAGTTCGACAATCACCCACATCATCCCCCGCGGGAGGAAAAGGAATAGCTGCGGCAGAAGGCTGCAAAACGCCAGGAACAGCCCATAGGCCAAAGGCGCCCCCTGGAACGGGAATGCGAAGAATTTGTTGAGGCGATGCCAGAACGGCTTGACCGCGGACTTGCCGGCCACCATGTCTAAAGAGCGCCGTGTGTTGTGACGAACCGCCCCGCCCGCATGAACTCTCCCATCTAAGCTCCCTATTGTTGTGTTGTGATTTTAGTGCGCCGGGCTCGCTACAGGGCCAGGCTTTCGGGACGGGCTCTCCGTCTGGGCAGGGCATGCGGGAAAAACAGCCTGCCCATCGTGGTTTAAGGCCCGCCTAAGTCCCGCCGCCGCATAATCTTTGCAAAAGGCAAGCGGCCTAACCCTTGACGAAAGAAACATGCGTTTATTGCTCGTTGAAGACGACGCCATGATCGGCGAGACCGTGCTACAGGTGCTTCGCGGTGAGCACTATGCCGTCGACTGGGTGCGTGACGGCCGCATGGCCGACGAGGCCCTGAACAGCGAACAGTACGACCTGGTGCTGCTGGATCTGGGCCTGCCCAAGCGCGACGGCCTGGAAGTGCTGCGCGCTTTGCGGGCTCGACGCAACACCACCCCGGTGATGGTGGCCACGGCGCGCGATGCGGTCGGCGACCGCATCGCCGGGCTGGATGCCGGCGCCGACGACTACGTCGTCAAGCCCTATGACACCGACGAACTGCTGGCACGCATCCGCGCGCTGATACGCCGCAGTGCGGGCCGGGCCGAGCCGGCGTTTGAACACAAGGGCGTGAGCCTGAACCCCGCCACGCGTGAGGCCAGCCTCAACGGCCAGCCGGTGTCGCTCTCGGCACGCGAATGGGCGGTGCTCGAACCGCTGCTGGCACGCCCGGGCGTGGTGCTGTCGCGCGCGCAGCTTGAAGAAAAGCTCTTCAGCTGGAAAGACGACATCAGCAGCAACGCCGTCGAGGTCTACATCCACGGCGTACGCAAAAAACTCGGCAACGACGTGATCCAGACCGTGCGCGGCCTTGGATACTTGGTACCCAAACAATGACAACTCCCGCAGATCAAACACCAGCAGGGGCCGCGGAACCGGCTTTGCCGGGCCGCAGGCGCAGCGCCCCCTCGGGGGGCAGCGACCACACGAAGTGGAGAGCGTGGGGGCCTATTC
>NZ_JBFUGX010000159.1:0-7481 GCF_056402675.1 Polaromonas sp. P3_C2
TTTATGATCTTGTTGTACTAAATTGATGAGAAAGAGAAAAAGTCATGATGGAACTGCTGACTGATCCGCAAATGTGGATTGCTTTTGCCACGCTCACTGCGTTGGAGCTGGTGCTGGGCATWGACAACATYATTTTYATCTCCATCCTGGTGGACAAGCTGCCCAAGGACAAGCAGGAACTGGCCCGGCGCCTGGGCCTTTTTATGGCGATGTTCATGCGCATTGGCTTGCTGTTTGTGCTGTCGTGGATCATCGGGCTGGTGGATCCGCTGTTCACCATTTTGAAGCAGGAAATCTCGGGGCGCGACCTGATCCTGATTGCCGGTGGCCTGTTCCTGATCTGGAAGAGCACCGGCGAAATTCACCAGTCGATGGAGGGCGAGGAAGGCCACGCCTCCAGTGCGGTCAAGGCCACATTTGCGGCCGTGATCGTGCAGATCATGATTGTCGACATGGTGTTCTCGCTGGACTCCATCATCACCGCAGTCGGCATGGTTGACAGCCTCCCGGTCATGATTGCCGCGGTCATCGCTTCGGTGGGCCTCATGATGCTGTTCGCTCCGGCCATCGGCCGCTTTGTCTCCGACCACCCGACCATCAAGATGCTGGCGCTGTCCTTCCTTGTCGTCGTCGGTGTGGTGCTGATCGCCGAGGGCCTGGACCATCATGTGCCCAAGGGCTATGTCTACTTTGCCATGGCGTTTTCTGTGGCGGTGGAAATGCTCAACATCCGCATGCGCAAGAAAAAGAGCAAGCCGGTGCATCTGAGAAATGCCTATGTCGATGGCGACAAGGCAGACGTGGCCGACAAGCGCAAGCCCTGAGACGGGTCGCTGCCCGTGACACGCCCGCGCTGCGCCGCGTGCCTTCGCCCACAAAGCGCCTGCATCTGCGCCTGGATCAGGCCGACGGCGCATGAAGCGGAAGTGCTTATCCTCCAGCACCCGCTGGAGGTCGACCACGCCAAAAACAGTGCCTGCCTGCTGCATCTGAGCTTGCCGCGCAGCCGGATGCTGACGGGTGAAGCCTTTGACGAGGCTGGCTTGCATGATGTGCTGAAAGAGACGAGGTACACCGTGCTCCTGTATCCGCAGACGCCGGAAGACAAAGCAGCCGCCGTGGATACCGCGCAACTCAAAGACCCGTCGCGCGTGCGGCTCGTGGTGCTGGACAGCACCTGGCGCAAAAGCCGCAAGATGCTGCACCTGAGTCCGGTGCTGCGGCAACTCCCTCGCTTGTCGCTGGAGGATATGCCGGCCTCAAACTACCTGATCCGCAAGGCGCACAAGCCGGGGCAGCTCTCAACATTGGAGGCAACGTGCGCGGCACTGGCGCAATTGGAAAGTGATCCCGAAAAATATCAGCCGTTGCTCAAAGCCTTTGACGGGTTTGTCGCGCAGCAGCTGGCTTTCGTTCCGAAGTAATTCGGTTCCCGTTCAGTCGCCCAGGTCGATCACACCGGCCAGCGGCACTCCGCTGGGGGCCTCATAGTCCGCAATCACGGCAGCGCGCCCTGTATGCGCTGAAATGTCTTGAAGCCGTCCTTTGACGAAGGCAATCGAGGGTGCATCCAGCGCGGCAAAGGGCTCATCCAGCAACAACACCGCCGCACCCGATGCAAACGCCGCTGTCAGCCAGACCTTGCGCTTCGACCCGGTGGACAGCATGAAAAGCTGCTTGCCCATGTGCGGCTCAAGCCCGAGGCCGTCGACCAGCGGCACTACCAAATTCGCATCAAAACCCGGGTACCGGCTGCGAACATCTTCGAAATACTGCGCCGGCGTGAGTTGATCAAACGTGTTGGCGCGCGGCTCCATCCAGAAGAGCTGCCGGCGGTAAGCGTCGGGCTTGTCGTTGAGCGAGATGCCATTGAGCGTCAACTTTCCCTTATCGGCAGGCAAGGCCCCCGCCAGTAAACGAAGCAGGGTGCTCTTGCCGCGCCCGTCGCCGCCTTGCACCAGCGTGACGCCTGGCGGGATTTCGCCGGACCAGTTGGCAAGGATTTCAACCTGTGGGTTGGGGTAGCGGAACCACAGGTCTTCGATGGTGAGCATGCTGGTGTTTGACAGGGTGGCTTGATAGAGGATCTTTGAAATATCTATTCGGAGGAAAGCTAGGCCACGTGAGCAATCGCCTTCAGTTGGCGCAGGCGCATGACAAGGCTTTCTGCCGCGACCTCGGTTGCCACCGGGATTGATACGGGCGTACCTTCCAGCACTGAATCTGTGGCTGCCTTCGCCTCGCTCAACGACATGGCTGCAGTCTCTTGAAGCAACTTGGAATGAGAAACCTTGAGGAAGCCGGCTTCCCAGCCAGTGATGATGACGGTGTGCATTTGACGGCCTGATTCTTGAATTGGTGCGAGAGTCTGGGCAAATGTTAATCTGCAATTTTGGGTCCTATGCCGGGCCACTATTCAATTGGACAAGAAAGTTGCAGTTATGAGCTTCGGAAAAACCACCCCCATCCTTCGCATCTTCGATGAAGCCAAGGCCAGGGAGTTTTACATCGACTTCCTCGGCTTCAAGGTCGATTGGGAGCATCGCTTTGAGCCCGGCATGCCGCTCTATCTGCAAATCTCCAAAGGCGGCTGCGTGCTGCATTTGTCGGAGCACCACGGCGACTGCAGCCCGGGCGCGGCGATGCGGATTGAAACGGATGGGCTTGATGCGTATCACCAGCAGCTTCTGGCGAAGAACTACAAGCACGCCCGTCCCGGAATTGAAGACACAGCGTGGGAGAGCCGGGATATGTCGGTCAGGGACCCTTTTGGCAACCGGCTGACATTTACCAATGCCATCAGCACCTGACCTCACCTCTTTCATCCGCTTCACTTGACTGCACTTTGCAAACCGGGTGAATCTCACGCCTGCGTGCTCTAAAACCTCAAATCTTGACTGCCGTCAAGAACGCCGTGTCAGGTGCGCCCCCGCTCTTGATTTCCGTCAAGAACACTTCATGGTCGCAGGTTCACCATGGGTGCTGCAGAAGGAGACACCCATGACCTCGACCCACGCGCCCCCTCTTCCAGGCCTCGCCTTACGCTGTTACCGGCTGACGCCGGGAGGCCGCGCCTGTGTGGACACGGTCAATACCAAAGCGCAGACCACGGGCTCGTTGTCGCGCTACCTGCACGATGTACTGGAGATGTGCGGCACGGGCGTGTGGTTTGAGCAGTTGCAGCAGTTCATGCCGCCGCGATCACTTGATGAATCCTTGCGTTCGTTGCTGGCGTCGGGCCTGATTGAAGCCGTGGATGCGGGCGAAGTGCCTGTGCACCTGCCCCCTGCGAGGCGCCGCACACCGTCGATGTTGGGCGACCTGACGAACGCCTGAGATGCCCTGGAGTCAAAGAAGGGGCGTTTATAGGTAAAAAAGGCTTCCAGCCCATACGTGAAAAGCGCGAGCAGCTATTAAATCAATAGCGGCCCGAAATTCAACTTTCTTCAGCCTGCACCAGCAACGCTGCTTGCGCCGGCARCTCGGCCAGCAGCACCACCTGTCCTGGCGTGATCACCAGGTCGGGCTTGAAGCTGTCTTCTGCGGCAAGCCCTGCGCGTTGCCACCGAAGCTTCACCACGCGCTCCTGCAGGCGCAGCGTGATTTCAAACGAGGGCCAGTGCCCCGGCACGCGGGGCGACAGCGACAGCGCGCCTTGCTGCACCTTGAGGCCCAGAATGTTTTCCAGCGCCGCGCGGTGCAGCCACGCAGCCGAGCCGGTGTACCAGCTCCAGCCGCCGCGGCCTACATAGGGGGCCGCGCCATAGATGTCACCCGCCATCACATAAGGCTCCAGCTCATAGGCGGGGCCACGAGCGGGATGCTCGCTGCGGTGGGCCGGGCTCAGTGCCTTGAAGCTTTCCCAGGCGGATTCGGTGTCGCCGGTGATGGCTTGCGCCATCATGGCCCAGACGGCGGCATGCGAGTACTGACCGCCGTTTTCACGCACGCCTGGCGGGTAGGCCTGGATGTAGCCCGGGTTGTTGTCCGACTTTTCCAGCGGTGGCGCCAGCAGGCGCAGCAGGCCCGCTTCGTTGTCCACCAGCTGTTCATTCATGGCCTGCATGGCCGGGCCGATGAAGGCCTCGGTGGAGGCGCCGGAAAGGACCGACCAGGCTTGTGCAATCAGGTCGATGCGGCATTCATCATTGGTGGAGGAGCCGAGCGGTGCGCCGTTGTCAAAGAACGCCCGGCGGAACCAGGCACCGTCCCAGCCCGCGTCGTGCAGGGCGGCAACCCAGCCGGAGCGGGCCTGGCGCCAGCGTTGCGCGCGGCCGTCGTCGCCGCGCGATGCGGCCAGGGGCAGAAAGTCATTGACCACGCGGCATAAAAACCAGCCCAGCCAGACAGACTCGCCGCGGCCTTCGTGGCCCACGCGGTTCATGCCGTCGTTCCAGTCACCCGTGCCCATGAGCGGAAGGCCGTGTGCGCCGATGGCCAGGCTGCGGTCCAGGGTACGGGCGCAGTGTTCGAACACCGTGGCGGTTTGTCCGCTGGTTTGCGGCGCGTAATACGCGTCTTCCGCACCTTCGGGAATCGACGGTCCGTCGATGAAGGCAACCTCTTCATCCAGGATGCTGGTGTCGCCTGTGACCTGGACATACCAGGCGCAGGCATAGGGCAGCCACAGCAAGTCGTCCGAAAAATGGGTGCGCACGCCTTCACCGCCGGGCGCGTGCCACCAGTGCTGGACGTCCCCCTCGGGGAATTGGCGCGAGGCGTTCAGCATGATTTGCGCACGCAGGCGGCCCGGTTCAATGACGGCGAAGGCCATGGCGTCCTGCAACTGGTCCCGAAAGCCGAATGCGCCGCCGGCCTGGTAGAAACCGGCCTTGGACCACAGGCGCGACACCAGTGTCTGGTAGAGCAGCCAGCGGTTGACCAGGGCGTCAAACAGCGGATCGGGCGTCTGCACCTGGACTTTGCCCAGCAACCCGGACCAATAAGCCTTGACCTGTTCAAGCGCCTGCGCCGCATCTTTGCCTTGCCAGCTGCGTGCCAGTTGCAGCGCCTGCGTGGCGTCCCCGGCATGGCCGAGGAGGAAGGTGAACGCAAGAGTCTGGCCGGGAGGCAGGGAGAACTCGCCTGCCAGTGCAGAACAGGGGTCCGCACCGCCGGCAGCATTCTGGCCCAGGGCGGAAGGAAGCACCAGCCGGCCTGTTGCGTCGAAAAATTCGCTTCGGTCGCAGGTCCACTCGGGTGTGCCGGGCAAACCGGTCAGCGACAGGAACGCCGTGCTGCCGCCGAAGCCCGCCCGGCTTTCACGCTGCTGCGCAAACACGGCTGTCAGCAGGCTGTCTTTGTCTTTCCACGCATGGATGGTGCGGCGTTCGTGGCGTGCAGCGCCCATCTGCCATTCGACCATGGCCAGGGCGCGCAACTTGCGCGTGGCGCTGCCCTGGTTATGAAGCGTGACCTGCACCAGTTTGACCGGATCAGTCTGATCCACAAAAAAAGTGGTTTCCGCATGAAGCGCACCGTGCTGGCATTCGAAGACGGTGTAACCCTGGCCGTGACGCACACGGCAGGCAGGCGCCGGGCCGTGTTGTGCCGACGGGCTTAGTGCCAGCACTTGCTGTGTGTCCACGTCCTGCAGCAGATAGTGCTCGAAGGTGGGATCCGCCACCGGGTCGTTGGACCAGGGCGTGACCTGGTGCAGCCGGCTGTTGACTGCCCATGTGTAGCCGGCGCCGGTCTCCGACACCTGAAAGCCGAAAGAGGGATTCGCGATCACGTTGATCCATGGTCGGGGCGGACGATGCAGGCTGTCAACGTCAAACCGGAACTCGCCGGTGCCGGCATCGAAGTGTCCCCGGGGTGTTTGCAGTGCTCCTGGCTGCCCGGTGGCGCTGGCAGAACCGGAGGAGAGTGCCGGCAGCGGACGGGTGGCGGGGCCCGCACGGCGCTGGGCGTTGGCCGTGTTGCGCAGCGCTGCGGCCTGTTGTTCAAGCGGCCTGCCGTCTGCCACAAGAATGACGCGTGCCAACCCCGTCAGTGCGGCTTTTTCCGAGGGCACGATTTCCTGGTCGCGCAGCAGGTAAAAGCCACCGGCGTCGCTGCGCGGAAAGCTATTTTCCGTTTGTTGCAGTGTGCGGTCGCGCAGCGCCAGGATGTCGCGTTGCAAGGGCATCAGGTAGGAGTTGACTTCGCTGTTGAGGATGACCACGTCGGTACCCAGCCCGCAGAAACTCCACCAGGGCTGGGCCCGCAGCAATGAATGCACCAGCGCCATCCCGTTGCTGGAGTGGATGAGCACCAGTACGATGGGTTTGTCTCCCGAGATGCCGAAACGCCAGAGCTGGCGCTGGTCCAGCAGGCCGCGTTCCGCCATCGGCCGGGCACAGCTGTACATCAGTGCGGTGTTGAGGTCCTGCAACGCCGCGTTTTCCTCGGGGTCGACCCCGAGGTCGCGCAGGCGCACCTGGGCCAGCGTGGCGGCCATGCGGGTAGCGCGCTCCACGTGCATGGGCTGCAGGTATTTGTCGATGCGTGCCGCGAGTTCGTCGCTGCTGGACGCGGCGGCTGTGGCAAAGCTGAGCCGGGCCACGCCGCCCGCCGGAATGCGGATGCGAAGACGCAGGCCCGCAACCGGGTCCAGCCCGTTGATGGGTGAGCCGTCCTGGCCGTGCGCCTCTGCCCGCAGTGCCGGGTGGCCGGGCTCGCGGTTACGGCCCAGAAAGGCGCGGCGGTCCGAGATGAAATCGATGGCGCGGACGTTGGCTTCTGAATTGGCGAGGAAATGTGCGACCGCCATGACAGGATCGCCCTGCAGCCGGGGTTTGCGTGACAGCAGCAGGGCGCGCCATTCGGGATGCCAGCGTGTCTGGACAAACAGGTTCGAAAATGCCGGATGGGCCTCGTCGGCGCGCGGGTCGGTCAATACCGCTTCAAAGCATGAAATCACGTCGAGCGTCATCTCCGTGGCCGACAGGTTGCGCAGCGTGACGTTGCGCATTTCAGTGTCGTCCTCGGGGCTGACCAGCACGCTGGTGCTTGCCTCCAGCTGATCGGAATTCACGTCAAATTGCACGCGGTCCGGCAGGTAGGTGGCCTTGTATTGCCAGCCGGGATGCGGCGCCGGATGTTGCGTCAGGGACCAGGCCTGCTCCTGGCCGGACGGACGCAGGTAGATGAAGGTACCGCAGGCATCGCGAAGCAGGTCATCGCGCCAGCGGGTGATGTTGTAGGTCTTGCCTGCGGTGCGCCAGCGGCTGACACCGGCCCCATTGGCGCGCAGGGCGACGCTGTAACGCCCATTGGACAGCAGCTGTGTAGGTTGCCAGCCGGGCATGGCCGGGTCGATCTCACGCGAATGGTACAGCCGTGCTTCGGCCAGCTCCGCGGGTTCGGGCAATGCGCGCGGGTCTGCGCTTTCGATGATCTGGCGCGGCGTCTTTTCATGCAGCAGCGATTCGAAAGCCTGCACCAGCGGCGCCGAAGCGAACCAGCGGCGCGGCGCTTCGTTGCACAGCACATTGCAC
>NZ_JBFUGX010000160.1:0-7460 GCF_056402675.1 Polaromonas sp. P3_C2
GCCTTTGGTATTACAGAAACCATCAAAAATTTAAAGCGCCCCCCGCATACCCGGGGTTTGTCCCTAGGCGGGGAATTTTTCAGGTCCACATAATTAGTGCGTCGTTCAAACTAATTCTGAAGTGCTGCGTTTTGCAGCGGAACGATTACCGGGATTCAGCTGGGTTTTCAAAACTACACGCCCGACTGGGCAGAACTATCGGAGACATTCATGAAACTAAAAAATTCCCTCACCGCAATGGCACTCAGCCTGGCCGCTGCCGGCGCATTTGCGCAGGTCACTGTCGGCGTCAGCTGGTCCAACTTCCAGGAGGAACGCTGGAAAACCGACGAGGCCGCCATCAAGACGCAACTTGAAAAACTGGGCGCCAAGTACATCAGCGCAGACGCAGCGGGCTCCCCTGAAAAACAACTGGCGGACATTGACGGCCTGATGGCCAAGGGTGCCAAGGTCCTGATCGTGCTGGCCATGGACAAGGACGCCATCCTGCCCGCCGTGAACAAGGCCACCAAACAAAAAGTGCCGGTTATTGCCTACGACCGCCTGATCGAGGCTCCCGGCGTGTTCTACATCACCTTCGATAACAAAGAAGTCGGCCGCATGCAGGCCCGCGCGGTGTTCCAGGCCAAGCCCAAGGGCAACTACGTGATGATCAAGGGCTCCCCCACCGACCCGAATGCAAATTTCCTGCGCGAAGGCCAGCAGGAAATCATTGACGCTGCCGTCAAGAAAGGCGACATCAAGATCGTGGGCGAGGAATACACCGAGGGCTGGAAGCCCGAAGTCGCCCAGAAAAACATGGAACAGATCCTGACCAAGAACGGCGGCAAGGTCGATGCCGTGGTGGCTTCCAATGACGGCACAGCCGGTGGTGTGGTGGCGGCTCTGAGTTCCAAGGGCCTCAAGGGCGTGCCGGTGTCCGGCCAGGACGGTGACTTTGCCGCCTTGAACCGCGTAGCCATGGGCACCCAGACCGTGTCGGTATGGAAAGATGCGCGCGACCTCGGTAAACAGGCGGCCAGCGCCGCTGTCAATCTGGGTGCCGGCAAAAAAGTCGACGGCGCGACTTCCTGGAACGGTGGCGAGAAAAAGATCGCCCTGCAGGCCCAGTTCCTCAAGCCTGTGCCCATTACCCGCGACAACCTCGACGTGGTGGTGAAGGCTGGCTGGATCAAGAAAGACGAACTCTGCAAGGGTGTCACGGGCAACGTCGCGGCCTGCAAGTAATACAGGCTTTAATACAGGCGTTCAACCACCTGCTCCCCATTCTGCGCAAGCAGGCAAGGCAACCGGCCTGTAGGTTGCCTTGGGGAGTGCCGCATCCTCAAGACCATGCAATTTCCCGTTCGATTCCTGCGCAACGCTGCTGTCGACTGGCGGCTGGTGTTCATGGGGGGCGTGCTCGCCGTCCTGGCGGGCGTATTCCAGGTCCTGTCGGGCGGCATTTTCCTGTCGCCTGAAAATCTCTACAACATTGCCCAGCAAACCGCGGTGGTGGGCATCGTGTCCACTGTCATGGTGCTGATCATTGTGGCCCGGCATATTGACCTGTCGGTCGGTTCGGTGATCGGTTTTGTCGGCGTGCTCATCGCCTATCTTCAGTACACCCTGGGATGGTCCTGGCCGGCGGCGTCACTCGCCGGGCTGGCCGCGGCGCTGGTGGTGTCGGTGTACCAGGGATGGCTGACCGCCATGCTCGGCGTCCCTTCTTTTGTGGTCACGCTGGGAGGGCTGATGTCCTTGCGCGGCGCGGCTTTTCTGGTGGCCGACGGCAAGACGCAGCCCGTCAGCGACGAGACTTTTCTGCAACTCGGCGGCGGCTATGACGGCGGCATCGGCGTGACCGCCACCTGGGTCCTGACCGCCTGCGTGAGTGTGGTGCTGGTGGTTCGCATGCTGCTGCGCCGCCGTGCCTCCACGCGCCATGAGATGCCCAACCAGCCCGTGTGGGTGGATGTACTGCTGGTGGCGGCACCGGTGGCCCTGCTGGCCGCGTTCGCCGCGACCATGAACAGCTACCTGGTCACCAACAAGGACGCCCCCCAGGGCATCCCGATTCCGGTGCTGATCTGGGCGGCCGTGGCGGTGGTGATGTCATTCATCTCCCAGCGCACCCGTTTTGGCCGCTATGTTTACGCCATGGGCGGCAACCCCGACGCCGCGGTACTGGTCGGCATACCGGTCAAGCGGGTAACGCTCATGCTGTTTGCCCTGCTCGCCGTGCTCATCACCATCGCGGCCATCGTGTCGGTGGCCCGCCTGAACGCAGGCACCAACTCGCTGGGCACCGGGATGGAGCTCTTCGTGATTGCCGCCGCAGTGATCGGCGGCACCGCACTGGCCGGAGGCAGCGGCACCATCATCGGCTCGGTCCTGGGTGCGCTCATCATGCAGTCGCTGGACAGCGGCATGCTGCTGCTGGATGTCTCCATCGGAAAACGCATGATCATCATCGGGCAGGTGCTGATTGTGGCGGTGGTATTTGACGTGCTCTACCGCAAGTGGGCACAGGAAAGCTAGGATGAAACACCCCCGAAGCGCCTTCGGCGCCTCCCCCTCAAGGGGGCGACACCAGCGGCCCGGCGAAGCCGGTTCCGCGGTGTCCCTGGCCTTTGCCGTGCGGTTTCATGTGTCGCGGGTGGCGCGCAGCGCAATGGATCACTGAAATGCAAATCACTACCGAACCTCTGGTCGAATTCAAGGACATCCGCAAGGCTTTTGGCGGCGTTCATGCCGTGGACGGCGTGAACCTGAATCTGTACCCAGGCGAAGTTGTCGCCGTCTTGGGCCACAACGGCGCCGGCAAATCCACACTCATGAAAATGCTGGCCGGAGCTTTCCCGATCGATTCGGGCGAGATCCATGTGATGGGGCAGAAAGTAAATCTCCGGACCCCGGCCGATGCACAACACCAGGGCATCGAGACCATCTACCAGACACTGGCTCTCGCCGACAACCTGGACGCCGTGGCCAACCTGTTTCTGGGCCGTGAAAAAATGACGGCCTGGAATACGCTGGACGACTACTTCATGGAGGCACAGGCACGCAAGGTGTTTGGCCGCCTGAATAAAAACTTCACCAACATCCACACCCCGGTGCGGCGCCTGTCGGGCGGGCAGCGCCAGGTGGTGGCCATCTCGCGCGCCATTTATTTCAATGCCCGCATCCTGATCATGGACGAACCCTGCGCCGCCTTGGGGCCGGAGGAGTCCGCCATGGTCGCCAACYTGGTGCTCCAGCTCAAGGCCGAAGGCGTGGGCATTTTCCTGATCACGCATGACATGCAGGATGTTTTTTCGCTCAGCGACCGTCTCTCGGTGATGAAAAACGGCCGCCTGATCGGCACTTACCGCACGGCCGACCTGAACGAAGACCAGATTCTCGGCATGATCATCGCCGGCAAGCAGCCGGAAGGGAAAACACAGGCGCCGCAACGCATTGCCTGAACCATGCCATCGGCCATGAAAACCACAGGTGACCAGCAACTTGTCAAACGCATCAACCGCAGTGTGCTGATGCGCTTGCTGCGCAACCAGCCGGGGCGCTCGCGTGCGCAGCTGGCCAACCATAGCGGGTTGACCAAGTCGACGGTCAGCCTGCTGGTGCGAGAACTTATTGATGAAGGCTGGCTCAGTGAAATCAGCATGGCCGCCGTCAACGGTGTGGGGCGGCCCTCCACGCCCCTGCAAATCGACTGCCGGTCGCGCGGCCTGATTGGTGTGGAAGTGGCAGTCGACACCTTGCGTGTGGTAAGCGTGTCCCTGCTGGGGYAAGTGCTGTGGTCAACGCAAGAACCTTTGCGCGGCACCCGGCCGCAAGACGTCTGCAGCCAGATTGCCGACCTGACAGTAGTGGCCCAGGCGCAGCTGGTATTGCGCGGCGCGCAACTTTCAGGTGTGGGCATAGGCCTGCCCGGCGCGTTTGACGAAACCACCGGTGTGGTTCGCTTTGCCCCCAACCTTGGCTGGCGCAACGTGGACTTCTTGCCGCAGATCACTCAGGCACTGATTCATGCAGGCCTGCCTCCGGTACCGGTGCACGTGCAAAACGAAGCCGACACGGCCGCGCTGAGCGAATACGAATTCTCGGAGAACGACGGCAAGGACTCGCTGATTTTTGTGACCTGCGATGTCGGCGTGGGCGCGGGCATCGTGCTCAACGACCGGTTGTTCACCGGCATGCGGGGCATGGCCGGCGAGATCGGCCACAGCATTCTGGAGCTCGACGGACCCGCGTGCTCCTGCGGACGGCGTGGGTGCGCGGAGGCCTTCATCGGTTCGGGTGCTCTGGGCCAGCTGGCGGACGCTCACCGGTCGGGACACTACCTGGGTGTGCTGCTGCAGAACCTGTGGACCACTTTCGACCCCAGCGTGCTGGTGGTGGGCGGCGCATCCTGCCAGCGTTTTCCGGACATGGTGCGGGTTGCCCAGGAGACGCTGCAAAACTACGCCACCCATGCCGGCGTAACCGCTCCGGTGGTGCGCGTGGCGCGTTACGGCCTGCTGGCTTCAGCGGTAGGTGCTGCAGCCCTGGTGCTTCACCAATATCTGCGTCCCATGCATCCGCGCGGCCGCCTCGTAAGCAATGGCCTCCCGGAGGGCTTCAAGCCCGGGGTGGCGGAATTGGCCGCAGCCTCCTGAAACCATTCGTAGGCCCTCGCTGACACCCATCAGCGCATCTACCCGATAAAGCAGCGGCTCCACGGCACGCATAGTGGGGCCACAACATTTCGTGGAGAAGAAAATGTCTTTTGCGCTTTACATGATCGGTTTCGTGATTTTCCTGGCCGGTGTCATCTGGGGCGCCGTGGTGGCCGGCGTGCCACATCTGTACATCGGGATAGGTGCGCTGATCTTCCTGGGGATTGGAATCTTCAGCGCCGTGAGCCGCACGCGCAGCAAAGACCCCTCTTAAGCGGCACGCGCCGGCACTCCAACTATTCCCGCGGCGCTTCCTGCACCATCAAAGCCTGCTGCAACTGCGCCAGCACGGCGCTCGCGGCACGTAGCTGGGCCTCATTCATCCCCTCAGCTAACGCATTGGCCCATACTTTTTGCCCTGCCTGTATGGTTTGCAAGGCCTTGCGACCTTTGGCCGTAAGCCGCAGCAGCTTGGCGCGCGCATGGGCCGGATTGTTTTCATAAGCACTGAGCCCCTCTTCCACCAGTAAATCCGCTACGCGCTGCACGCTTTGCCGCGTCAGGTTCATGGCGCGTGCGATCTGTGCCACCGACAGCGGCGCGTCTTCCACTGCGGCCAGCACCTGCCAGCGCGCCGAAGTCTGCCCGGCCGGCGCCGCCAGCGCATCGCCGGCCGCCGTCAACAAGCCGTTGAGTTGCATCACCTGCACCACCAGCCAGCTCAGGGAACTGGCGGCCGGGGTGCGCTCTACCCCCTCGTTGGCGATTCCCGATTTGACAGCATGCTGTCGTTTAACTATACTTTCAGACATGACAACATTCTGTCATATCCGGATTTTCCCAACAACCTGCAACCGTCAAGGAGTCGCCCCATGCAAAAGACCTATACCGGAAGCTGCCACTGCGGCGCCGTCCGTTTTGAAGCCGACATCGACCTCAGCAAAGGCACGGGCCGCTGCAATTGCTCCATCTGCACCAAAACCCGCAACTGGGGCGCCATCATCAAACCCGACGCATTTCGGCTTCTGGCCGGCGAGAACGAACTGAGCGACTACCAGTTCGGCACCAAAAGCGGCCACCATTTGTTTTGCAGGCACTGCGGCGTGCGGCCTTTCGGTCGGGGCTACGTGGAGCAGATAGGCGGCGACTATGTATCCATCAACATCGCCGCGCTGGACAACGCCGAGCCGGCTGAACTTATCAGCGCGCCGGTCAACTATTCGGACGGGCGCAACAACGCCTGGTGGAACACCCCTGCCGAGACGCGGCACCTCTGATTCATCGCGGGCATTCACCTCCCCTGAACGATGTCGGTCAGGAATTGAGGAAGGTCAGGTCAGGCCTTAGCCCACTACAACGCAACGCGGCTTTCCGTTCGTCTATTTATGCAAAGCGACTGCTTTGCAAAATGCATATACTTCAACGGCCCCTCCCCGCCAGCCCTGCGTTCCCGCCTTCCCGAGGAAAGCCATCATGAGCATCGAAGCCTTTATCTACGACGCCATCCGCACGCCGCGCGGCAAAGGTAAAAAAGACGGCAGCCTGCACGAGGTCAAGCCCGTCAACCTGCTGGCCGACGTGCTGACCGACCTGCAACGGCGCAGCGGCTTCGACACTGCGGCCATCGACGACGTGGTGATGGGCGTGGTTTCACCGGTGGGTGAACAGGGCGCGGTGATTGCCAAGGTGGCCGCGCTCAAGGCCGGCTGGGATTTCCGCGCCTCGGGCGTTCAGGTCAATCGCTTTTGCGCCTCGGGCCTGGAAGCCGTGAACATGGCCGCGCAGAAAGTGCGCTCCGGCTGGGAAGACCTGGTGGTGGCCGGAGGCGTCGAGAGCATGAGCCGTGTACCGATTGGCGCCGACGGCGGCGCCTGGGCGCAAGATCCGGAGACCAACAGCGCCACCCTGTTTGTGCCGCAAGGTATAGGCGCCGACCTGATCGCCACGATGGAGGGTTTCAGCCGCGCCGACGTGGATGCCTTTGCGCTCGAAAGCCAGCAGCGCGCTGCCCAAGCCCGCGCCGCTGGCCACTTCGCAAGCTCCGTCGTACCAGTCAGGGATTTTCTGGGCCAGACGATTCTGGCCGAAGACGAATTCATCAAACCCCACACCACGCTGGAAGGCCTGGCTTCACTCAAACCGGCCTTCGAGCAGCTGGGCGGCATGGGCTTTGATGCCGTGGCGCTGCAGCGCTATCCGCAGGTCGAGCGCATCCACCACGTGCACCACGCCGGTAATTCGTCGGGCATTGTGGACGGCGCGGCCGCTGTGCTGGTGGGCTCGGAAGCCGCCGGAAAAATCCACGGCCTCAAGCCGCGCGCCCGCATCGTGGCCGCCRCCCTGAGCGGCGCCGACCCCACCATCATGCTGACCGGCCCCATGCCCGCCACGCGCAAGGCGCTGGCCAGGGCCGGCATGACGGTGGAGCAGATCGACCTGTTCGAAGTCAACGAGGCTTTTGCCGCCGTGGTGATGCGCTTCATGAAAGAGATGAAGGTGCCGCACCACAAGGTCAACGTGAACGGCGGCGCCATTGCCATGGGCCATCCGCTGGGCGCCACCGGCGCGATGATCCTCGGCACGCTGGTCGACGAGCTGCACAGGCGCAAGTTGCGCTACGGCCTGGCCACGCTGTGCGTGGGTGGCGGCATGGGCATCGCGACCATCGTGGAAAGAATATGACTCCCCCCCGAAGCGCCTGCTGCGCAGCCGCCTCCCCCTCAAGGGGGCAACACCAGCGGCCCGGCAAAGCCGGTTCCGCGGTGTTTTCCGTGAAAACCCTCCTTTCCCAGCCTCTCCCATGAAAACTATCCACTATGA
>NZ_JBFUGX010000161.1:0-7452 GCF_056402675.1 Polaromonas sp. P3_C2
GCTCAAACCAAAGAAGTTGTCCAGCACCAGCTTGCGGTAGCCAAACTCCACCACGCTGGGCACATCCGGCACCAGCGGTGAGCGGCTGGCCGACGTTACGGCCAGCGGCACCAGCTGCCCGCTCTTGAAGTAGGGCACAAAAGCCGTCAGCACGTCGATGCCCACGGGGATCACGCCCGCGATCAGGTCTGTCGTCATGGGCGCACCGCCGCGGTACGGGATGTGCACCAGGTTCACGCCCATGGACTTTTTCATCAGCTCGCCGTAAATGTGGCCGATCGAGGCCGGCCCGCCCGAGCCGAAGTCGAGCCGGCCCGCTTTGCGGGCCTGCGCTTCCACATCGGTAATCGTCTTGATGGGCGCGTGCGGGTTGGCCATCACCACGCAGGGGGCGTTGCCGATCAGCGCGATGTGGGTGAAGCCTTCCACCGGGTCATAGGGCTGCTTTTCCAGCGCGAACGGGCCGATGGACACCGGTGTCGAGTTGCTCAGCATCAGTGTGTAGCCGTCTGCCGGCGCCTGCGCCACCACCAGGCCTCCCACGCTGCCGCCCGCGCCCGGCCGGTTGTCGACCACCACCGCCTGCCCCAGCTTTTTGCCTAGCTGCTCGGCCATCACCCGCGCGACGATGTCACTGGCGCCGCCGGCTGGAAAGGTCACCACGATCTTGATCGGCTTGTCCGGCCAGGCAGCCAGGGCCGGCAGCGCCATGGATGCGGCGCCGCTGGCGAGGATCTTCAGCGCGGTGCGGCGCGCAAGTGGGTGTGAGGGCGTTGGGGGGTGTGGGTGGTCTGGCATGCGCGGCTCCTGCGTACAGTTTGTGTGCAAAAGTGTGTGCAAAAACCATGCCCCTCGGCCGCGAGCCGCTTGAATGGGATTGCCCGCGGGCGTTTGGCGTCAGCGTGACGCTACTGAATTAGTAGCGGCTCGCGCCTGTCCTCATTGGTTTACAGCCCGATTGAGGGGGTAAAAAGGCGACTCAGGGGGGCTTTTGACCCTCCAGCCTGCCCCTGGGGTGCCGCAAAAGCCCTGGCGATGCCGGAAACCCCCGTGAAAACCACTGATTTCAAGCACAAAAGATAGCTGAAACCCAATACAGATGGGCGCAAGCAGCTATCTATTTGATAGCGATAGCATGGCAATCTGCCGCCGGCTTCAGCCGCCTCGACAGGGTGCATGCGTGATCCTGCTGCCGGCCCGCGATTACCGCCAAAGCTCCCCATTAAAGGAAACGCTTTTGACCATGTGTTCCTCCAGGTAGGCTTCCTTGTAGGCGGAACGCACGGTTTTCCAGGTTTCGCTGGTCACCGGGAGTTCCGTGCGTGCCGAGATGACGGCGCGAAACGGAATGTGGCCGACACCGGTGAAGGTGGCTTCTGAACGCAGCACCACATTGCAGTTAATGGTCTCTCCCGGCCCGATCAAGCCGCCAGGGCAGATGTCAGCCTGCACATCACTGGCTTTCAGTGCCAGCTTTGTGTTGGGCAGAGGGTTGAGGGTCAGGGCGATGCGCGGCGGGGTCACGCGGACGGCGCGGCGGCTTGCGTTGGTCAGGCTAAAACCGAATGAGACGCTGCGGTCCAGCCACGTGACCTTTTGCTGGAACTTGACCTGCAGGTTCGGCGTCAGCGAGTCCACCAGTTCATCGACCACCTTGACGCGCTCCAGCCGCTTGCGTTCCGCGGCCTGGGCGTCGGGCACCGGTTTCTGCACCGGCTCCGGAACCGGTTCCGCTGCGGCCTTGGGCTGCTGGATCTCGGCCTTCATCTGCTCCATGTTGGCGCGCAATG
This sequence comes from Polaromonas sp. P3_C2, assembly GCF_056402675.1. Classification (NCBI taxonomy): domain Bacteria; kingdom Pseudomonadati; phylum Pseudomonadota; class Betaproteobacteria; order Burkholderiales; family Comamonadaceae; genus Polaromonas; species Polaromonas sp. P3_C2. Next base: position 1,791 of record NZ_JBFUGX010000161.1, read on the forward strand.
CCTCGGTCTGGGCCTTGGCTTCGGCGAGCTTCTGTTCAAGCTGCTGCTGGTTCTTCTGGTTCGCGGCCATCAGCTGCTGCATCAGCAGCTGGGCTTCCTTCTGTGCCTTGGCCGCAGGCCGGTCTACCAGGGTGTAACGCGCTGCGCTGCCGGCCACCACAATCGCCAGGCCGATGATCAGCAAAAAAACGATGGTGTCGTATCGGTGGGCGCCGGCGTCCTTGCCGGGTTTCGGTTTGGGTTGGCGCGGCGGGAGAGGCGGCAGGGATGGCGGGATGGGGGGCATGCTTTTGTAAGCCATGAGGTATGCGCGGGTGTGGCTGGATTAAATGTGTTGTGAATCAGGTCGGTCAGGGGTCAACATGCTTTGAGATGCCCGGCTCACCATTTGCCGCGCACCCCCATCAGCAGGGCCAGGTTGCGCTGGCGTGCGTTCTGTTCGGTCTGGAGGTCGGCGAAGAGGTTGAAGTTGTCGTGGATGCGGCCCGAGACGCCGACACCAAGGACCACCGTGTTGGCATTGAGGGCCACGCCCGCGATCTGGAACTGGTAGGGCGTGCCGGCGCCCTGCAGCTGCGCCGTCATCGGGGTGTTGTATTTGCCAAACTCATGCGCCCACGCCACCCGCGGTTCGATCCGCAGCCGGCCCACGTTAAAGCCGGCTTTCAGCCCCAGCATCGATTTGGTCGAGTACACGGTTTGCGCGGCAACCTGCAGGTTGAGCGCGCCGGCGCCCTGCTCGCTGAAACCGTTGGTCTGGTTGCGGCTGAAGGCCAGTGCGGCCATCGGCTGCAGCGTCCAGCCGATCATGTCCAGGTCGTACGTCAGCTCGCCGTAGGCCGTGGCGGTGCTGCTGTCGAAGTTCGACGAGGCCACGCGGCTGATCGGACCGACCACGATGCCGCGGTCCATGTGGTTGCCGTGAAACGCCACGCTGGTCACGCCATTCAGGCGCCATGCGCCATCAGCATAGCCGGCGTACATCGCCAGCGCTGCGCTGCGGGCCCTGCCCAGGTCACCGGAATCAAAGCTGACCCTTGATGTGCCGATGGTCACGGCGCCGCCCAGCATCAAGCCCGGCGACACTTCGGCGTCATAACCCGCGCTCAGGCCGGTGCTGTTCAGGCGGCTGGCCATGGCATTGCCGTCGCTGTCGGTGGTTTGGTGGCTGCCGTAACCGCGCAGCCAGAAACCGCAACCGTCTTCGGCGGCCGGGAAAAGTGCCCTCAGGGCTTCGCGGCCACCGACATCGTCGCTGCCGCAGACTGAGCCCAGGCTGCTTCGGCCCACGCGTGCCTGCAGCTGTTCGCCGAACGCGGCGGTAAAGCTGGGGCCGGCACGGCGCAAGGCCACCAGGTTGGCACCGCCTATGGCATCGAAGGCCGCGAGGGCCTGCGGCACTGACAGGCTGTTGAGGGCGCTGAGCACCGTGCTCATGTCGCCGCTCGCGCTGCCGGAGGCATCTTGAAGTGCGTTGGAGGCCGACTGCTGGTTGGGCGTCATGCCGGGCAGGGTGTTGTAGCCGGTGCTGTTGCGCGCCAGGGTCAGATACACGTTGTTGGGGTCGTAGGTGAGCGACGGCGTCAAAAACGCCAGGTTGGTCGTGAGCCCGCTGAAGACGCCGGTGCGCCCGCCTGTGGCATTGAGGATGGTGTACTGCGTGGTCGGCGAATAGGTGCCGGCGCTGGCCAGCACATTGACCGTGCCGCCGTTGATGGTCAGCGTGCCGGTGGCGTTGGTGCGGTCGTTGCTGCCGGCTGCATCGACCTCCACGCTGTAATTGGAGCCGGCGTTGAAGGTCAGGTTGCCGACCACGGTGAGCGTGCCGATGGAATTGCCCGGCGCCAGCGTGCCGCCCGACTGGATGGTGGTGTTGCGCACGGAACCGGTGCCGCCCAGCGTGCCGCCGTTCTGCACCTGCACGGCAGAGTTGGTCAGGCTGCCGTTGACCGACAGCGTGCCGCCGCTGACGACGGTGGCCCCGCTGTAAGTGTGGGTGCCGGAAAAGGTGACATTGCCGGTGCCGCTTTTGACCACATTGCCGGTGCCGCTGATGACACCGCCAAACGTTCCGTTGCCTGCTTGCAAGAACTCCAGGTTGGCGTTGGTGGTAATCAAGCCCTGCAGGTTGGCGGTGGTGCCGCGCAAGGTGCCGCCATTGATGGTGGTGCCGCCTGTATAGGTGTTGGTGCCAGAAAGAATCACCGTGCCGCTGCCTTCCTTGACCAGCGTGCCGCCTCCATTGATGGAGCCTGCAAAGGTGCCGTTGGTGGTCTGGTCGAAGGTCAGCACGCCGTCGTTGCTGATGACTCCCTGCAGGCTGGTGGTGCTGCCGGTCAGGCGGGCATTGGTTCTGACGAAAGTGCCGCCGGTGTAACTGTTGGCGCCCGTCAGTACGGTGGAGGAGCCGCCGATAGCGAATACCTCGACCCACCCGCTGCCGCTGATTGCGGGGGAGAAGATGTAGGGGGTGGCGTCGTCCTGATTGAACTTGATGCTGGAGCTGGCATTGCCGAAAACCACGGCGCCGGCATCCAGGGTACCGCTGGGCCCGATGTTGCCGATGACCAGCGTCCCGGTGCCCACATTGCCCAGATGCAGGGTGCGGGTGCCGCCTACCGTCACGGTGGCGCCGGTGCGGATGCCCAGGAGCCCGTCTCCATTGTTGCCAACAATGAACTGGTCTCCCGGAGCCAGGCTGGGGGGAGACACGTTCAAGCTGGCGCCGGCGCCGCCGATGAGGATCTGCCCTCCGGTCGCCGTGTCGCCCACGCTCAGCCGCGTGGCCGTAACGCTTCCATTAATCAACAGGGATCCTGCGTTACCCGGCGCTGGCGTGGTGCCCAGCAGGAGCGTGTCGGCGGCCAGGGTGCCGCCGGCGTGGACGACCACCTGGCCGTCTCCCTCCACTTGCAGCGTGCCCACCTGGCCAGCCCCGGTAACGTCCACCTGCTGGTTCGTCGGGACCCTTGCCACGCTGGCGGCTGTAGGCGTGCCGCCACTCCAGTTGGCCGCGTCGTTCCAGTCCTGGGTGCCTGCGGCCGAGAAATCGTTGGTGGCCTGGGCATGGCCGGCATGCGGTGCCATGGCCAGGCCGGCGAATGCCAGCGCCAAGCCAAGTGGCTTGAGGGGAAAGTGCAGGCAGGAATTCATGCGGGCCAGTTTTGGAGTGTGGGTTCAGGCCGTGCCGGTCAACGGAACCCAAAGGCGATTGCCTTGCCAGAGGACATCGCGATCTCGGCTGCAAACGCAGTTAATGATTTAGCTAACATTTTTTAACGTGTGCCTCGCAGTAACTACGGCCTCTGGGAAGGACTCCGTACGGGTGTGATGTCCATGTTTTGACTTTGCTTCACGTTACATTTTTTTGCAAGTAGGCCGTTTGACGACTTATAACGCCTAGAGCATCAAATAGAAGAACTAAAGAATTAATTTGATCTGGCGGCGCCGGTCAGGAGCGGCCGGAGGCTGGCCTGTAGCCCGAAAAAGCGGTGCAACACGCTGGAAATTGCGCCGCAGGGCACCGGATTCGGGCCTTTAAGTGCGCTGTTGCGGTGTCTGCGTTGCGTGCTGGCCACACCACAGCCGGGAGCTGCAGCGGTTTGATCCGGTTGCCACGGCTGCTATCAAATAGCTAGCTCCCTGCGCTTGTCCTTATTGGCCAAAACAGCAATTTGATGGGCAAAAAATGTGTGCTGGAGAAGCGCGCTCCAGTAGCAATGGCCCCCGGGCGACGATTTCTGCACCCAAAACTGCCTGTTTTGGCATCAAAAATGACCCTCGCCCAATACTGACTTGCGCGAGTAGCTATGATTTTTATAGCGCTGTGTAGACGTCTCTTCGGATAGCCAGGCTGGCCAGTCCTTTGGGTGGGTCAGGGGCTTCAGGCCAAAAACGCCCTGTCGGCCGCACGCACCAGCACCTRCCGCAACCACACATGCGCGCTGCGTTGTTGCGAACGCCGGTGCCACAGGGTATCCACGTGCACCGGTGACACGTCAAACGGCAGGGGGCGCAGCACCAGCTGGTCGGCAATGCCCGTCACCCCGACGAAATGCCGCGGCAGCACAGTAAGCAAATTCGAGTTGGCCACCACCCGCCCCGCCGTGAAGAACTGGTTGACCGTCAGCACCACATGCCGTTCCCGGCCCAGGGAGGCAAGGGCTTCGTCGACGAAACCATAGGGCCGGCCCGAAAAACTCACCAGCATGTGGCGCGCCGCGCAGAACTTGCTCAGTGTGAAGGGGCCGGTAGCCAGCGGGTGGTCTTTGCGCATGACGCAGACGTATTCGCCGTCATACAGCCGCTGGTGCAAAAAGGGCAAGGGCTCGCCGCTTTGCGCGCCGGCCGTCAGGTCGGCCAGCACCGAGGGAAAGTAGCCGACCGCCAGGTCGCACAGTTCCTCGTCCAGCAGGCGCCGCGGGTCGCGTGTGGTCAATGGAATCACGCGAATTGAGACACCGGGCGCTTCCTGGTCCAGTGTTTCCACCAGGCCGGGAATCAATTCAGCCGCGGTGGCATCGGCCATGGCCAGCACAAAGATGGTGGTGGCTTCGCCGGGCACGAATTCGTTGGGCACCAGCGACTCCTGCAACTGCTGCAGGGCTTCGCGCACGGCCGGCCAGATCGCCACGGCGCGCGGGGTGGGCGCCATGCCCTGGCCGCTGCGCTGCACCAGCTCGTCGCCCAGGGTTTCACGCAGCCGGCGCAGGGCGTTGCTGACAGCCGGCTGCGTCAGCGACAGGTTGCGCGCCGCCCGGGTCAGGCTGCGCTCAGCCATTACTTCGTCGAACACGCGAAGCAGGTTGAGGTCCAGGGTCCGGAAATTGAGGGGGGTCAAGGGCTTGGGGCGGGTGTTGAAGGGTGAAAAGAAGGTGAAAAGAGGGCGGAAAACCTCAGGTTATCACCAATATGAATGAATCACATCATAAAGATAAAGTTGAATAACATCAGTGGTAACCCTAATATCCCCTTACCCGCTGCAATTTTGGTTCAGCGGAGTTAACCCAAAGGGAGTTCACCATGACCAGCTTCGTCAATATCAAATATTCCACACAGCACCCCGGCGTTGTCCGCGCTGAGTCGGCCTTTGGTGCCGTACGCCAGCTGGGCGGTGCTTTTTCCGGCACCCGCGGGTTGGCCACGCTGCTGTTGTCCGCTGTTGCGGCCGCCGTGATGGTGGTGGCTTATCAGGTGATGGACAGCGTCGCCGAAGGCCACCTGCTGGTCATGTGGATCGGCCTCTGGGCTGTCGCTTTTGCTGTCCTGGCGATTTTCGCCGGCGCTGCGCGCAATGCAGCCGTCAGCCTCAAGGTCGGCCTGGACGCCTGGTCGCGTAGCCTGGCCGAAGCCCGCGCCGACCAGCGCCTGTGGCAAGCCGCCAAGAACGATCCCCGCGTGATGGCCGACCTGCAAGTTGCAATGGCCCGTCAGCAAGTCGCCGTTGAAGAGGCTGTTGCTGCCCCCGCAGCCGTGGTGTCCGCTCCGGCCGGCCTGACACAGCGCGCCCTCCGTCTGGGCGGTGCAGAACTGAAGGCTTTCCTGCGCAGCCAGGCCGACACGAAAGTTGCCGCTGCTGAAGCTGTGGTTGATGAGGTATCTGCTCCAGCCGGTCTGTCACAGCGCGCCCGCCGCCTTGGTGGTGCGGAACTGCGGGCTTACC